>JAFWRV010000416.1 GCA_017519685.1 Clostridia bacterium | reverse complement strand
TAAGTGTCGAGCCGATCGAAGGAGCCGACAAGATTGAACTCAAAATCATAACCGTCCTTGGTTGTAACTTTGCCTGTCTTCGCGGGTACGCTGTCTGTGCCGTATGTAAGAACATCGGCTGCGACCGCTGTACCGTCGGTGCTGTAATTGATGGTATAAACATTTGCAGTCCATGTCGCGATTACGGTGATATCCTCCGCGGGCATCTTTCCGTCAGCGGGAATTCCGGACCAGCCGGCGAATGTGTAACCCGTCTTGGTGGGATCGGCGGGAGGAACGATTGTCGCGCCGTACTCAAATGTGCTTGTGGTGTTTGCGGAACCGCCGTCGGTATCGAATGTTACCTCGTAGCTCTTGATGTTCCACTGTGCCTGAGCGTCAAGATTGAACGCGGGCATTGTTGAGCCGGTGTATGCTTCGTGGGTATCGGCATTTGAATATGCCCAGCCTGCGAAGTCATAACCTGTTCTCGTGGGAGCGGTGGGATTGGTGATTGCTGCGTTGTAATCGAATGTCGCTGTGGCTTCATCCGTCAGGGTGCCGCCGTTTGCGTCATAAGAAATTGTGTACTGGTTGATGCCCCATACTGCGTAGAGTGTCTTTGCGACGCCGCCGATGCTTGCCGCTGCTTCGGTAAGTTCGGGAAGTGTTGCGAGAGCTTCTGTCGCATCGTTTGTCTCAGCCCAGCCGAGGAGTTCATAACCTGTTCTGGTCGGCGCGGTTGCGGGAGCGGTAATCTGAGCATTGTATGCTACTGTTACGCCCTGAACGTCGCCTGTGCCGCCGTTGGGATCGAAGTTGACGGTATAGTTGTTGGGAGTGAAGTAACCGTAAACATTGATGTTCTCTGCACCGATTGTCTTCGATGTGATAACATTTGTCTTGTCGGCATAAACGCTCTCGTCATACCAGCCGTCGAATGTGTAACCGGTAACGTCGCTTACTGTCGCAAACTCGGTTACGGTTGAACCGTAGTCATAGCCGATTCCGAAGGGATCGGGATTGTATTTGCCGTCAGTATATATGGTATTATAAATAATATTATACTGATTAATCTGGAATACCGGCAGATAGTAGATGTCGTATGTCGCATCCGTGCCGAGTCCGATGTAATCGCTCTCGGAAGCAACGGTGCCTACGCCTGTGCCTACTACATAAGTTGTACCTTCGGGACTTGTGCTGCAGTTATAAATGCTGTTTGCGGATGCGGTGATGAGATCGCCTGCCGCAGTGTAAGTGTTGCCTGAAACAATCGCGTGCTTCCAGCCCATGAACTGATATCCGTCCTTGGTCATTGAGGGAGCGTTGGTGTAAACATTGTAGTTCGCGTTGTAGTTGCAGGTGGCTGTCTTGACTTCCGAGAAGTCCTCACTGAGCCAGTGGACCGTTACGGAAGCGGGAGACCACTGCGCTGTGTAAGTCATCGAAGTGTTGGTACCGGTGGCTCTGAATGTGCCGCGGTTGGTACCGGGTGTATAGTTCTGGAACTTCCAGCCGAACGGTGCAACAAGTCCGGCAGAAGCGATATCGAAATCATAAGTCGTGTTGTAGGGACCTGTGATTGACCATGTTAATATTCCGGTATCGGGGTCGGTAACAAGAGTCTCGCCGAATCCGCCGTTATATCCGGGATGTGCGGCAGCGCCGTCAACGACCGGAGCAAAGTTACCTGACGCGGGAGCGCTCTTGAAGTAAACAGTGAAATCAAGAGGTCTGTAAGCAACTCTGATTTCATTATCACCTGCGGCCGCAATCGCGAGATTAACGGGAGTAGTGATATCCTTAATCGCGTAGAAGTTCTTGGCTGTGGAGCCCATGGAGGAGTTTACGGTTACGGTGCTTCCGCCCGATTCGTAAGTGTACTCACCGCGAAGAAGTGTATCAGCTGTTTCCTTGGTGATATAGTAATATCCGCTTGCGGGATTTGCGGGAATCTCATTAACTATGCTCAGGGTATCACCTACGCGCAGCTCGATTCCAAGCGCATCCTGAACGGCTTCGGTAAGGCTGACCGTACCGATGTTTGCGTTTGTGCTGTCATTGTAACCTACGAGAGAAACTGTCTTTCTCGCGTTCTTTGTGTATGCGTAGAAGCTGTCGTCTCCGGTTACGGTGTATGTCTCAAAGTATGTGCTCGGGAGAACGTGCTCGGCATCGCAGGGATCGCCCTGGTGAATCCAGCCGATGAACTCTGTGATAGCGCCGCTCTGATAAACAACGGGTGTAATACCTGTCTGATCATAAACAGCCGCTACTTCTCCTCTGAGATTTGTACATTCAGGATCGTTGTAGAAGTAAATAGTATGACTGTCCGCTTCCCAGGACGCGGTATAAGTGTTACCGTTCTGGTCCGCAGATGCGAAGTTATAGGAATCCCAAGTTTCGGCTGTGCCCGAGCCGCTTGTCTTATTCCATGCTGTAATATGATAACCTGTTCTTACGGGCTCGGGGAATCCAACAACGTTCCAGGGAGTTCCGTTGCCTGTATAGGTTTCATAATAATTTGTATCGTCAGTAGTGAATGTACTTAAAATCTCTGTGCCTTCGGGTCCGTAGAAGGTCTTGTCAGCTGTGCTTCTCTTCTCGGGATCCGCGCTTGTGTCAACAAACTCGCCGAGTTTAACTCCGCCTTCGGTGGGAAGAGCGAGAGTGATGGCTGTGTCGGGTCTTTCCTCGGGAACGAGTTTAACTGTCGAAACGGGCTCTGCGTCGAACTTGACAACGTCTGTCTCAACGTTTGTAAGCGCCGCCTCGTTTGCGGAATATGCGATATATGTGTCGCCCATAATATTGTCGGCAGATCTCGCAAGCTCTGTCGGCATCCAGATTGAACCGCTGGTCTTGGTTGTGTCGGTTCTGATCTTGAGGATGAGCTCAATCATATATGTTTCAACGTCGTCAAATGAAACGGTCTTGTAGCCGTTTGTCATGCTGTTGACGTCGGGATCGAGAGTAACCTGGATATAGCCGGGATTGTTGATCTGGCTTCCGTCCCTGGGATCGACAACCTTACCGCCGACCTTATCCATATCATCATCATAAGCATTGAAAGCCGCAGCTCCGTTAACTTCGAAAATCTGAGCTTTGATGCCGTTAATGTAAGCGTTGTTGCTGTTGGCTCTCGCGGTTACACCTGTTACCTGCTCAAACACATCCGCGTCATAAGCAAATATCCATGATG
Organism: Clostridia bacterium; assembly: GCA_017519685.1. Taxonomy (GTDB): domain Bacteria; phylum Bacillota; class Clostridia; order Oscillospirales; family Acutalibacteraceae; genus CAG-177. The sequence goes on along the minus strand of JAFWRV010000416.1, from coordinate 5,668 downwards.
ATGAACCGGCATAGAAGAGGCCGCCGACCTCAAAGCGTACTTTTACGGTGTCGCCTTTCTTTGCTATGGGATTAAGTTTGTTGCTGTTCTTGTGCTGAATATCCGCGATCTGATCTTCACCGCCGATGTTGACATAGGAAATCAGTTCGCCGAACGCTGTGTCGGTAGCCGCTTTCCAGGAAGCAAGCAGAGTGAAGTCGCTTGTCGGATATTTCGCCTGATTGAATCTTCTGCCCTCATATGACCAGTAGTTGAATACGTAGCCGTATCTTCTGGGGTCGGAGGGGAACTGGGTTCTGTCAACATCCTGGTCGGCGAGAACCTGGGTTCTGAAGTAGAAATCTTCATTTTCAAGATTCTTCGAGTTCATTGTATATGACTCGGTATTGGGATCGAAACCAAGCTGGAAGGTCATCATAATCTGACCGGGTGTCCACTGAGCATAAGCAACAAGACCGGTAGTACTTGTCATGCTGTGTGTGCCGTTGGCGACAGGCGCATAACCTGTTGTTGCGTCATAAGTGGTCCAGCCCGAAATCGGAGTGCCGTCCTGAAGAGCCCAGCCCTTGAATACATAACCGGGTCTTACGGGGATCGGATATCCGATGCTTACGGGAAGAGTTGCTCCCGAGTAGCTCAATTCATTATTGACTACCGTGTAGCTTCCGACCGCTGTGTTATCGGCAATAGTACCGCCCTGCGGGTCAAATACGATCTTGCTTGAAAGGTTAACATACTTGGCATAAATATCGACATAGTTGTAGTCGCTTGTACCGTCAACGACAATTCTGTATTCCTCGGAATTATCGTAGCTCGCGGTAATGGTGTTGCCCGCAACATTTGTATATGCCGCTTCTTTATAGTAGTTAACGAAATCGTAACCGTCACTGGAAGGATGGTTGAACGATGTAAGATCAAATGTTACCGTGCCCATCTCATAAGTGTGGTCATCGAGAATAGCGGGAGTCTGAACTGCCGCAAGGTCAGTGTAAACCGTACCGTATGTGGTATTGATTCTGAGCTTGACGGGCTTCGCATTCCATTTGATATAGGCGTTTGTATCCTGAGGAGGCATCTTCCATGATGTGAGACCGCCCGCCAGGTTGATACCGTCTATATTCTGGCCGCTGTAACTGCTGTTATCATACATACCGCCGTAAACGGTGTATGCAGGATGAGTATAGTGGCTCTCAATATAAGCCTTGATTTCGGCAAGGTCGTTTACGGTTGCCGCCGCGTTCAGGTCATCGCCTGTTCTGACGTCGGCATTATAAACGAACTGCTGACCGGTCGCGTCTTCGTGTCCGACATCGTAAATACCGGTCGCGACTTTGAGTTTGACCGTCGCGGGCTCATAATAGAATATAATCTCGCTGCCGAGGTTTGTGTCATATTCATCTGTGAGAACGGTGCCTGTCGGAGTGAATGTTGCCGAACCTCTGATGTTGCTCGGACCGACGAACTTGTAACCTCTGAGTGTGCACTGGTTGGAGGAGTTTACAAGACCGCTGATTGAAAAGCTCGCGCCGTTGCTGATAGCAGCATAGGAGGAATTGTTCTGATTTCCCCATGTGGTAGCGCGGGTGAAGGTCTGAGCGGGAACAAGCTCGGTTGTTGTATTAACGAGGCAGTGTCTGACAGTGATGGTACCTGTCGGTGTGTAACCCTGAAGGCCGTTATACGCAGAAACAAGATTAGTCAGCGCGGTGTTAATATCGCTCTGTGTGACATTGAACTTGGCGATAACAGATCTTGCGGCGTCATAAGCGGTTTCAAAGGCTGACCAGCCTTCTGTATACATCCAGCTCTGGGGGAACTTGCCCTTGCCGGGATATGTGCTGTTGTTGTAGGTAAAGCCTGTGCCGTTATCAATCGCGTTAAGCACACTGCGGAGCGTCGCGGTTGTGTAGGTCAGGAATGTAACCTGCAATGTGTTGGTTGATTTCAGCCAGCTGTCATCATTAACCGTGGTGTTATCGGTTGACTTGATTAAGTAATCGATACTCCACGTGGTATTGTTGGTGAGAGCGCCTGTACCGCTGAATGAGTGAAGAACATAGTTTGAACCGATGGTATCGCCGTCGGCGTTTACATAGCCGCCGGTACCGTCGGATTTTCTGCCCTTAGAACTTATGGCGGACAGGTTATTGAAATTGGAACCGTCATGATAAACATTGGAAAGATTGACCGACATGGTGCCCGCCGCAGCGCTGCCGCAGCTCTGTGTTGAACCGCCGAGGTTTGAACCGAGGTTACCGTCGGCTCTGACCTTAATCGCTTCCATGAAGGTTACTCTCTGCGGGAAATTGCCGCCCTTATCGGTGGTTTTCCAGTCAAGTCTCAGATTAAGACCGTTGGTTTTTCCGTTGGCAGTGCCTGTGCCGAGATGGTCATAAGCTGTATCAATATAAATCTTTGTTCTCGGAGCATCGCCGTTAAGACTCTTGGGTCTGTACTGTGCCTCGGCGTTGTCGGGGTTTCTCGAGAACCAGCCGCTGTCCCAGGTGTCCCAGTCATCATCGTTGTAATTGGTTTTGAACCAGGCAAGACCGCCGAGATCCCAGTTATTGACAATAACGGAACCGTTACCGATATCGTCAAATCCGCCGCCCGATAACGCGTTGCCGCTGAGATTATTTACGGTGTAATCAAAATATGAATGGTCGCCGCCGGATGTACTTGCGAATCCGGGGATGGACTGCGCGCAGAGAAGCTGGGTAACATGAGCAAACATTTTATCTCTGTCTGTCTGACCCGGGTCCCATTTACCTACACGAAGCATACCGTTGGGTCTTACAACGTATTTCTTTGCGGAATACGCGTGGGCGACATATGCTCTCTTGGCGTAGATGAAATTGATTGTCCAGATAACCCTGCCTTCACCTGTACCTGAGGAATTGAATGTTGTGTACATTGATGTGGGTACAGTCCAGGTGAATTCAACATAATTTGAACCGGTGGTTGAAGTAGGAGTGCCGACAGAACCGGTAAGACCGTCGCAGGAAACCGCAAGGCCGGAAATCGGATCTGTTGAGGAGATGCCGTTTATCCTGAGTTTGATAACAGGATTGAACGGTGCGCTCTGGGCAACTCCCGAAAGATATCCGTAAGCGAAATTAGCGAAAGTGCCTGATGTTTCGGCAATACCCGCATCATTCGCACGGACAACATAAGAAGTGCGGACGCCGCTTTCATCCTTGTAGTCGAAAATCGGCTGATCCTTGTTGGCGATACGGATGGTTTCTGTGGTGCCATACGTATCAACTGTAATGGGTGTGGGATTGGTGACCGCGCTCGCGTCGCTGTAAACGTAGTCGGTTCCCGCAACGTACGGATCGCCGTTCGGGAAAGTGACATACGCCATAGAAAGCGGAGAGACGGAAGCCACCATCAGTACTGCAAGAACAATACTGATTGCTTTCTTGAGATTGCTCACTTGAATTCCTCCCAAATTGAGAATTATGTAGTAGATGGGCACTATTACACACCTTTATTATACTTATATTTTATTTTAAGTCAATAAAAATAAATAAATTGATATGCAAAAAATTAAACAAATATTAATAAGATTTTTTTACTTATGCAAGTTATACGAAATACAAGAAATCAATTTGTGCAGATTTACTTGCCTTAATAAATCTGTACGCAAATAAATTGACACCGATTTCACATTTTTTTCACAATAAAATGCCGTCTCAGAATCCCCGGAATTGCAAAAATACAATATACAAGACACCGTGAAAAGCCGCATACAAGATATGGAAAAATCGGCTTGAACTATCACCGAAAAAGGCTAAAACCGGAAAAATTTAATAATTATTTAACAAAAATCGGAGCAAAAAAGGCAAAATTATCGCCCTCCCCGGGCTCGGCAACGGTAGGGGCGATTATCAATCGCCCGCAAAAACACAACCGTATTGGCGATTATAAATCATCCGATTTGTATAAAACTGCGTTAATCAACACAAGGATGTCCGTGAGGACCGTAGGGCAAGCATTCATGCTTGCCGCCACAAGGATATGCGGAGCTTCGTCGTCGCAAGCTTCGTAATTATGTCGCCACACCCGCCCTTCGGGCACCCTCTCCGATCTCGGAGAGGGCCAACAGGTGGTTGCTGCGCTTCGTCGTCACAAGCTCCGTATCTCCCAAAAAATGAACGTAGGGCACAGATTTATCCGTGCCGTTTCGGGATTTATCCGTGCTTACAGGAACCTCTAATATAATCCGGAGCGAAGCGACCCGCAATTATTCATTATTCATTATTAATTATTCATTGACAAATGAAAAGCGCCCCGGAGATTTCTCTCCGGGGCGCGGGGTTTTAATCGGGTGTTATCCTGCTGTTATCAGGCAACACTTACTGTAATGGTGGTTGTACCGTTTTCAGTACCAAACTCAAGACCGCGTGTCTCAATTACAAATTCGTTGTCAGCTGCAGGAGCCGCGAACTTGAAGTTGATTGTCCATGTTCTCAGACCGTTTCCGTCATCCTCAAATGCAACATTGCTCTTGGATGTGGTCTGGAATGTTGCCGCCTTGGAAGCGCCGGCTGCGTTCTTGTATGTGATACGGATCTTTGTACAATCGTCTGTTGTGACAACTGTGATCGGCTTTCTTTCGCCAACAGCTGCGGTACCGTCTGCGGATGCTCTTACAAGTGTGTAAGGATCATAGGTGGTCTGTGACGGATTGACAAGCGCGCTTGTCTTACCGACTGTAACCTCAGTGCCCTCATGGCCTGTGTACCATACTGATTCCTTATCAAGCTTGTAGTCAACCTGCCAGGTCTCAACAATTACATCTTCGTTGGTAGCATAGTTGAAGTGCATCGGGATAATCCATGTTCTGGTATCGCCGTTGTCGCTTACTGTTACTACGCCTTCACCTGTGGCATCCTTATAGTTGGTTGCCTTGTAGTAAGTGATGAGTTCTTTATCGACGCCGTTGCTTGTGTATCTGCCGATAAACTTGAGCCACTCAACATTTGTTGAGGTATCAACAGTCCAGGTAAGGACATCGCCGCGGACTGCAGCATTACCGTCGATTGTGATGGATTTGAATTCCTGTGCAATAACTGAGGGAGCCTTATCATCATAGGTTACGGAGAACTTGTATCCGCTTTCGGCGGTCTCGAAGATACCTTCGGTTTCATTCTCAATGTAAGCTATGAATCTGTTGTTTCCTTCAGGCAATGTCATCCAGACTACCCATACTTCTTTGCCGTTTACCATATCGATGCTTTCAACACCTGCGGTGCCGGGCTCGCAGTCATTATAGATGAATGTGAGCTTGGAGAAGCCGGTATTATAAACAGTATTGTTATCCTTTACATAGGTAACCTTGATAACTTCAGCTTCAAATCCCTCTTTAAGAGTGATTGTGTACTTTCTGAGACCCTGATAGTAATAAGGATCATTGTTTGTGGGCTCAACGCTCTCGATACGGCACTGGCTTGTATCCTGTGCCCAGACACCTGTGAAGGTCTTGCCTTCGGTATCCATCGTAACGGTTGCGCCTGCTTCATAGGTGTTTGTTCCGTCTGTCCAGCCGCTGAAGATATAGAGATCTCTTTCAACTGTGCACTCGGGAACCTCGAAGGTTGTACCGAACTCAACATTGGAAATTGTTGTGTACGCTTCAGCGTCACCGTCAACTGCGTAGAATACT
>JAFWRV010000045.1 GCA_017519685.1 Clostridia bacterium | reverse complement strand
GGGAATTTCTATGTAAAGGAAACCCTTTCCCTCAAATCCGGCTGCATGGTCAAGGGCGATATGTATTTCAACAGGCTGCAGGTAGAATTGGATGCCCGGTTCACCGGTAAGTGTCAAGTAATGGAGGCGGGCGAATTTTCTAAAATCGCCGCCTCCATGTCAAGCTTATTGGCAAAGTAGTAAGTCTTATTGTATCACAAATTTTCTAGTGCCTTCCTGAGTCGGCACCGAGAACGATAATCTTTTTCTTGTCTGTGTGGCGGCTCTCGTTTTTGCCGGTATATGATGAATAAAGATAAGCGATATATTTGCCTGTGTGGAGAGTATCAACCATACGGAAAACGGGAACGATACCGAGCGACTTTCTTCTGTTGTAAATATCAACTTCGGGAGTGCCGGTAAGGATTCCGAGGAACTTATCGCCGAAGCCCATAACCTTGGCTTCTCTGAGAATCTCATCGGTCAGTCCCTGTTCCTTTACCTTGTTTTCCATATCGACTATCTTCTTGTAGCTTTCAAGGAACAGAGGAGTAATCATAGTTATCTTATGAAGCTTTTCAAGAGACGCGCCTCTGCGGATGAGCTCGAAAATTGCGAATACCTGGTCATCCTTGAACTCGGAAATATAAGCGTAAAGCTCGTCATCGGTGTATGAATCAAACTTCGCGAGATGGAAATGGCAGACTCCTGTTTCAAGTGAACGGACAGACTTGAGCATACACTCCTCAAGACTTGAGCCGATACCCATAACCTCGCCTGTTGCCTTCATCTGAGTGCCGAGGGTGTTGGGAGCGGAAGCGAATTTATCAAACGGGAATCTCGGGAATTTCGCTACTATATAGTCAAGCGACGGCTCGATTGCCGCGGTACCGCCGGCAACGGGGATGTCCTCAAGAGCCATGCCCATCGCGATTTTGGCGGTAACTCTTGCAATCGGATATCCGCTTGCCTTGGATGCCAGAGCGGATGAACGGGAAACGCGCGGGTTAACCTCAATAAGGAAATACTCGCTTGAATAGGGATTAAGGGCAAACTGAACATTGCAGCCGCCTTCGATTTTAAGCTCGTGAATGATTTTAAGTGCGCTGTCGTTGAGCATCTTAAGATCCTTGTCGTTAAGAGAAAGAATCGGCGCGACAACGATGGAGTCGCCTGTGTGAACTCCGACGGGATCGACGTTTTCCATTCCGCAGATGGTTATCGCCTTGTCGTTTCCGTCACGCATAACCTCAAATTCAATTTCCTTGTAACCCTTTACGCTCTTCTCGATAAGAACCTGATGAACGGGTGAAAGCTTGAAAGCGTTGAGACCGATTTCGACAAGCTCTTCCTCGTTGTTGGCAAAGCCGCCGCCTGTGCCGCCCAAGGTGAAAGCGGGTCTGAGCACAACGGGGTAACCGATTTCAAGAGCCGCTTTTTTGGCGTGCTCAAGATCATAGGTTATTTCGGAGGGAATAACCGGCTCGCCTATTCTCTGGCACATTTCCTTGAAGAGTTCTCTGTCTTCCGCCATTTCAATGCTCTTGCTTGAAGTTCCGAGAAGCTTGGTCTGGCACTCGTTGAGAATACCTTTCTTTTCGAGCTGAACGCAAAGATTCAGTCCCGTCTGGCCGCCTATGCCGGGGATAATCGCGTCAGGTCTCTCATAGCGCAGGATTTTAGCGATATATTCAAGAGTCAGCGGCTCCATATATACCTTATCCGCTATCTGGGTATCTGTCATAATTGTCGCGGGATTGGAATTACAGAGTATTACTTCGTAACCTTCCTCCTTGAGAGCGAGACATGCCTGGGTACCTGCGTAGTCAAATTCAGCCGCCTGACCTATGACTATGGGGCCCGATCCGATGATAAGTACCTTTTTTACATCTGTTCTTTTTGCCATAATTCTACCTCACATATTATAAAGAATATATATTATTAATCATCAATATACGCTGTTTTGCCGTTGCAGACGGTTGCCTTGCATCTGCCGAAAAGTTTCATTCCGGCGAACGGTGTCGCCCTGCCTTTTGAAAGAAACTCATCGGGATTGACGGTAATCTCGCTGTCAAGATCCCAGACCGTGAAACTTCTTTCGGCGGGAATTCTGAACCTTTTGACCGGATTCAGGCACATCAGCTCAAGCAGTTTTTCTATTGACATCATACCTGACCTGACAAATTTCGTGTACATCAGCGGAAAAGCGGTTTCAAGCCCGACTATTCCGAAAGCGCTGCCGACGAGACCTTTGGATTTTTCCTCGGCGGAATGCGGAGCATGATCGGTCGCTATCATATCAATTGAGCCATCGAGAATGCCTTCCGTTAGAGCCGCCTTATCCTCCGGGCTTCTTAACGGAGGATTCATCTTGAATCTTCCGTCCTCCTGCAAATCGTTCTCGTCAAGGATAAGATAATGAGGAGCGGTTTCACAAGTGACATTGACTCCGGATTTTTTCGCGTCCCTTATGAGGTCCAGACTCTCCTTGCAGCTTATGTGGCAGACATGATAGGCGCAGCCGGTTTCATCGGCAAGCTTAAGATCTCTCTCAATCGGTCTCCATTCGCTTTCGCTGCAGATTCCCTTATGACCGTGCGCTGCGGCATAACTGCCTTTATGAATATATCCGCCTTCAAGCAGACTGTTGTCTTCACAGTGAGCGGCTATGATTTTGTTCAGCGCCTTTGCCCTTTGCATCGCCTCACGCATCAGGCCCGGGTCCTGGATGCCTTTGCCGTCATCGGAAAAAGCGATTACCTTTCCCGCCATCGCTTCCATATCGGAAAGCTCCTCGCCGAGCTCGCCTGTTGTGACGGCGCCGTAGGGAAAGACATGAATCGCGGCGTCAATATCTATAATCGATCTTTCGAGCATCAGATTTTCACGGCAGTCCGGAACGGGGTTGAGATTAGGCATCGCGCAGACTGAGGTAAAGCCGCCGTGCGCCGCCGCGAGAGAACCGGTCTTTATCGTTTCTTTATAAAAAAATCCCGGCTCACGGAAATGCACATGCACGTCACAGAAGCCGGGAAAGATAAAATATTTGTCATTGTTAAATGCAGAGAATAAGTCACCCTTACCGAGCGCTTTTGAAAAAGCTGACTCTACCTGCTTGAATGCTTCATTTTTGACTATCTGCGCACATACTGCCGGCATATCGGTAACCTCCCTGTAAAAGAAAAATCCTGCCTCGCGGCAAGATTATAATAGAAAACAAGGCATACTTGCCTGTTATATGATAAATCTTGCCGATATCTCTGTATCGAATTAAAGATTTTTATTAAGAAGATTATACCAACAGTAAGTGATTTTGTCAACCGATTTTACACCGTATTTTCAAAAAACCGGAGTAAATTTATGAAAGAATAAATCCTGAATTTTTGTTTATTTTATACATCAACCGTAAAGCTTAAAATGGGGGGCTGCCTTTTTGAGGCAGCCCCCTGCGGTTTTATCCGGTTTTATTGTTTAATCTGAGCTTAACCCTGATCGGAGGGTGTTGCTGTCGCGTTGAACCACGACTCATTGGGAGTGGCGTTCTGGTTGATTGTCGCGCCTTCCTTATGCTTGTAGTATCCGTCGATAACCTGAATATCAAGGGTATCAACTTCACCGTCGAAGTTAACGTCAGCCGCTACCTGATGATATTTCTGCTGCTCTTCAACAGTATTCTGAACAACGAATACGTTAACGATGGTCTTATCTGTACCGTCGATACGGGCGTCGCCGTTGATATCTCCGAAGAGAACTGCATAATATCTGAAGATTTCGGTGTAGTTTACTGAACCGACTATGTAAGAGCCTGTGCCGTTACCGTAGTTTGAAGGATGAGCGACAAAGTCGTTTTCACTGGCCTCGGCGTTGAAACCGGTTGCGTTGAAGATGTTGGCTTCTTCGTTTGAGCCGTTGGTGTATTTGTTTGTGAATCCTTCGCCCTCAGTCAGACCGGCTATAATCATAAACTGTCTTGAGTCGGGAGTGGTCGGGTTAATCATTACAGTGTAGCTTGAATCGGGAACGATGTGTGTTCCGCCGCCCTCTTCAACATAATCTTCACTGATAATTGCCGAAGGATTAAGTCCTACCGGGAAGGCAAGAGACGCTATAACACCGATAAGGATATTTGTCTGCTGATCAACATCGGGATTGTTATCAGAGTCAAATGTCTCATAGTTATCCGCTTTGAAGTTAACAGCGAAATCATAAGCGTTCTGGAGTCTTGTTACGGATTCCTGAGTGTAGCCGAGGTCAAGAGCGATGTTTGCGGGATCGCAAAGAGGTCCTTCAAGAATCTGTCTTGCCTGCTCTACATAGTAGTCAAACTCTGTCCAGTCTGCTTTGCCTTCGAACTCAACAAGTTTCTTGTAAGCTTCGATAAGTCTGGTTGTTGCCTTTGAAACAAGCGACTGTGCCTGAGGCTCACCATTACCGATACTGGTAATAAGCTGGTTGGCGTATTCATAAGCTTTCTGGAACTCATTGTAAGTTGTTCTTGTGTAAGCGGTAACTGTTTCACCGAAGTTATTAATAGTCTTGTTTCTGCCCTGACCGGAGTCATAAGCGTTTGATGTAAGGGCAAGCATGAACTGGAGAGTATTGGTATTGGGAGAGGTTGTTATTGTCGATTCACAGGTTGATGCTCTCCAGGAAATGTTATCATAGTGATTGTTGAGAAGTTTGTTGTAATTCTCAGCATTCTTCGCAAAGCTTACGAAAGCTTCCTGAATATCATTTCTTGTTGCATCAGCGTCTTTTCCGCCGAGGACGAATGATCCTGCGGGAGTAAGCGAAATGGTTCCTGTGGTTGTGCCGTCAAAGTAACTTGCGTTGGCATAACCGAATGATGCGCCGATACAGTCAAATGCTTTTCTGGTAATCTCGTGAGTATCTGCATTGAATGTAAGACCGAGATTGTTACATGTATTTGAAATTGCAGTGAGGTTGTTGGAGCTGAGACTTGCCCACGGATTCTCCGCATTGATATCAAAGCTGATATTGCCAAGGGCAAGACGGACAACGCATTCGGTATCGCCTGCACCGAGTACGACATCATGTGAGGTGCCGTCTTCTTCAGTTGCGTTTGCGTAGGCAATTGCGTCCTGAACAACAAGCGTGGCTCTGGGATCTTTGAAGTTCCATGTCTTCGTTGACCATGTCTTGGGCGTACCTTCGGTAAGAATATACTCACCGGTGCTGCCGGAGCTCTTGTAGAACGGATAATCGCTGGAGGGAACGCCGGGCGCTTCGTCGTTGTCGTCAATTACGCCGTCGTCATTTGCGTCATAAATATTAAGTCTCTTGAGCTGCATCTTGACGAAGTACATAAGCCAGTCGCCGTATGCACCGGGAAGAGTGCTCTCTGCGTAGGTCTGGAATTCGGTAAGGAATTCGCTTGCGTCATCTACTGCGTTATCAAATCTGTTGTAATTGTAAACACCGTTAGTGCGGTAGTCTTCTCTGCCGAAAGATCTGAAATCCCTGGCGGAGTTTGCAAACTGAACCTCACCGTAGGAGCCGGTTCTGTAACCGTTTGCTCCGGTGTCGGGAAGCGCTCTGCTGATGTTTGAGTAGGTATAATATCTGTCAACAACCGTTGTGCCGCCGGCGTCATAAATCTTATGCTCGGTTTCATCGGCGGTACCGGTTCTGTAATCGATACTTACATAAAGCTGATTTACACGGCTTGTTCCGACACGCTGTGATGCAGGATAACTGTCGGGAATATATTCGGCAGCTTTTCTGCAGTTAATGCTGTTTGCGTAATAAAGCGGGAAGTCAACTCTCCATGTATCGTGACCGTTTGCGTCAAGCGCGTATCTGCCTTCGGCAGTGAACGAGGTGTCGCCGATTGCTTCGGCAACGTCCTTCGCGGTGTACTGGTCATCGTAATAAACGGGACCTGACCACGCGGTCGCGTTCATATCGCCGGAGTTTGCGTCAACATAATCCTTAAGTTCGCTGAAGGTAATCTGATGTCCGTTGAGATAGTTGACGGTGCTCTGCGCGTTTGCGCTGGGATAATAGGTCGCGTCCTTAACCGTCTCTCTGACTAAGAGCGGGAATATGGTCTTACCAAGCAGTTCAACATAGATATTAAGGTAATAGAGAAGAGATACGCCGAACGCCTTGAGGTTGGCGCCGCTTCCTATAAGACTCTCAAGTGTGTTGAGGGAGGTGGTTGATGAAAGTACGCTTCTCGGGCTTCCGGAACCGAAGCAGCTGGGAAGAAGAGCGTTGCCGCCGAATACAATACCGAGTACACGGTCGAGAAGGTTAAGAATAACCTTGATTGTTGAATTCTGGGCAAGTTCGCCGTTGGGATTGATGGTTAAGATGGAGATAAGCTTCTGAAGATCGAAGTTAACAACGCTGTCAAACAGCCAGTCGTTGATAAGTCCGCTTGAACCGCCCTGCGCAACCCATTCGGGAAGCCAGTTAATAGGAATAAGATCAAAGAGTACGTCATCTATAAGTCCGTAAACAATATCTCTCATCTGAGCAGCGGGGATATTATTGACAGGGCTTGCCGCGTTTCCGCTCGGCGCATACTGCGCACTGTTACGGAGATTATAGTACTGCTGTACATAACCGTTAACAACGGTACGGAAGGTTTCTGTCGCGCCGCTTGTCGCCGCAACGAACTGATGCGAACCCGCATCCCATCTGCCTACAAGAGCGGGCATATATTTACCTGCGCCCCAGATAAGGAACTCAAACAGGTAAGTTTCCCAGTTGGTATCGGTCTCGGTAATGAAGCCGAGTGATGACTGGAAATCATTCCAACCGTTGAGAAGGTAGGAAAGAAGTGAGAAGCCGATATCCATTGCAGCTCTGGGAACGGTAACAGTCTTGCCGTGAACCGCAAAGGTTTCGGTATAGGGAAGCGATGTGACTGACGCGCCGGTACCCTTAGGTGTGTAGGAACCGCCGAGCTGGTCAACATAGTGATATCTGTCAAGTCTGTCAAGATAGTTGTTCTCGGGAAGATAGTTCGCGGCAAGTGAGCCGAGCGCGTAAGCGCCGACAGACGCGATATCGTCCGCCCATGCGGGGAAGTAACAACCGTCAATAAATGTATTGAGGAGAATCTTGAGAAGAGCGCCGTAAATCTGCGCGTCGCTCAGAACAAATTTGTCATTGATGAATCTCGGGTCATGATAATTTGCTCCGGAAGGATCGGTTGTGTTAACGGGAGCATCATTGCTCACGTAAGCGTAATCATCGGGATAATTATCCGGATCGGGCTTATAAATTACATCACCTTCAAATGTGGTGTAAAGAGGTTCGCCGTTTTCGCCGAAATCCTTCTCCGTCATTTCTTCTGTTGTGTAAGTAAGTCCCTTGGGAACTTCAAGACCGAAGAGCGGGAAGAGACCGGGAAGAATACGGATAACGTCCTGAAGAAGAGCCATGAAGTTATCTGTAATGCTGATTCCTTCATAAGTAATCGATACGAAAGTAGCAAGTCCGCCGCCGTCAAAGAACCAGTCAAGAAGCTCGTTCATCTTGGGGATGGGATAATTCTGCGCGTTTTCGGAATAAATGATTTCGGGAGCGCCGTTTGCAACGCAGAGAGATTCAATAGCGCCGGTAACAGCGGCAAAAATGGGATCCGCCATTATTTCCGTATTGCCCAGACCGCCGTTGGCTTCCTTATCGATTCCGAGAGCGTCAACAAGGAGATCCTTGAGAAGATCGGAAACCATTCCGCTCAGAAGAGCGTTGATGGCGTTATTTACAAGATGATAGAAATTCTGACTTCTGAGATCCGCTCCGCCGGGATAGTTACCGATTGCGGGAAGGAACGCCTCAAAGCCTTCGCCGAGGATTGATTTGCCGCCGTCTGAAGCTTCTGTTCCGGTGCCGGTAACAAGAGCCCAGTTAACAAGCTGCTGAACGCCTGTGTCAACAGTCCAGCCGGAAGGAGCTTCCTCAACGGTCGAGTCAAGAAGTTTAGAATAGAGAAGATTCTTGATTGCGCCCGGGAAGTTCTCAAGGAACGGACCGGCGCCGTCAATACCTTTAATTGCGCTGTTGAGAATACCGAACGAGATGGAGCTGTCGAAAACTTTACCAAGCGTGTCTCTGTTGTCGGACAAAAACTGAGTAAGCATTTTCAGAACGTCCAGGTCGTTTTTGCCTGACTGGCTGGCGTTGTAAGGAACATTACGGCATGTTCTCGACGCGCTGTTCTGATCGCCTAAAGCTGTAATTGTAAGATTTTCCAGATCGCCGAGATCAAGCGCGCCGGCAATGTTATCAATAAGACCGGTGAGGTTAATTCCGCCGAAAAGTTTAAATGTGAGGATATTCTTGATACATGTTTCATTCTTATCGGCAATACCGTGAACCGCATTGTAAAGAGTCCAGAGCGCTTCGTCGATATTTCTGAAGCGAACGGTGATTTCCGCGGTACCGTACCATTCATCAAGAACCTTTTCGTTTTCCATAACAAGGTTTACGCCGTGAAGCAGACCGTCAAGCAGGTCAAGAAGATAACCTGAGCCCTGGTTCACGTCGAATTCGAGCTTGCCTACTGCGTTCATGAAAGCCAGGGGGTTTTCTTCGGCAGTTTCATAAATATTTAGGTTGTTGTACGCAAAAGATGTCGGACAAGCAACCGCAAATATCATGACTGCGGCAAGGACAAGGGATAAAATGCGATTTGCCTTTTTCATAAATTGCACCTCCGTATTGATCGGAAATCCTCCTCAGGATTCCCGCTGCACCGCAAGATATATTTTGCGGGACAATAAATTACACTTTTATATTAAAGACGCCTTGTTGCGGGCGGAATGTGTAAATTTAAATTTTTTGTAACTAATTTATGTCCGAATTATTAACAACGGATTTTCTTGTACAAATTGCTTAAATTCACGCATTTTCGCTTGTGCAACAAGGCGAAAGGGATTTACTTTACAGGTACTTTATGCGGATTTCACCGCTTTTTTTATTGCCTTTCTGACCGGCACCGCCAACGTCATCGCGAGTATAACGCTTAATACATCTTTTACCAGAAACGGGACGCAGACAAGCAGTAAACTTTTTATAAAATCCGTGTCGGTCACGAGGGAATACTGAACCGCTCCGATAAGGTGACAGACAAGAAGCCCTCCTATTGAGGCAATCACGTTCAACGCCTTATTTTTCAACCTTAATCCGCTCATCAGTGCCAGCGGGATAAACCCTGTGATAAATCCGCCGGTCGGCCCGATCAGCACCGCGATTCCTCCTCTGAATGAAGAAAAAACAGGGACTCCGAAAGCTCCGAGCAATATATAAACCGCGACCGCCGCGGGGCCTTCAACGATTCCGCCGATTGACGCGCAAAGAGTCACGGCAAAAGTCTGTAAAGTTACCGGAACTCCCGACGGAAGAGGTACGGCAATCTGCGCCGATACCGCGATAACGGCGGCAAGAAGGGCGCATTCCGCCGTTTTTATTAATATATTCAGACGCTTGTTTTTATTTTCCATAATCCTATTTTATTTCCTTAATTTTTTTCTTATTATACATTATTATATTTCCGAGCGCAATAAAATTTTAAGCAAATGTTAAAATTATTTATTTCATTGACAAAGGGTGAAAATGTATAGTAAAATGTTTTATATATTTTTATACCTTACTACTTCTGCGAAAGGATGGCCGGAATGCATATCTGTTACAATTGCATGCGTGAATATGACGATCCGCTGACGGTATGTCCCCATTGCGGATATGAATCCGGGCATGTGAACACCGAGGACGGACGGCTGAAACCGGGCACTCTCCTTTCCGGAAGATATCTGACCGGAAATGTCTTTTATATCACGAAAAACAGCTTTTCATATATCGCGCTTGACGGCTCGCTTAATAAGAAGGTTGCCGTCACGGAGTATTTTCCCTCTGAAATGCTCAGAAGAACCGACGGCAGGAAGAAAACCGAATGTACGGGCGATGAAAACGTTCTTGCTCAAAACATTGAAAGGGTTGTTTCACGCGCCGCAGCGCTCAGGGAATTCAATTATTATGACAGCGTTACGGATATATATGATGTTTTTGAGGAAAACGGCACCGCCTATACCGTTACGGAGTTTCCCGACGGCATAACGCTTGATGATGCCGTCAAAAGCGGAAAGACTTTCGGCTATGCCGAAACGGTATCAACCCTGATGCCGCTTCTCAGAGCATTGTCCGGGCTTCACTCCGCGGGACATTTTCACGGCAATATCAATCCGGAAAGACTGATGCTCTGCAAAAACGGTAAACTTAAGCTCTTTGATTTCGGTACCGGCTTTTTCGATAAAGACGAGCTCCTCTCGGGTTTTGCTCCCGCAGAACAGTACGGCAGCGATGAACCCGCGGGCGCCGCGGCGGATATTTATTCGGTCTGCGCCGTAATGTACTATATGCTGACCGGAAATGTTCCGTCCGACAGCCGCCTGAGAAATACTCCCTATGATAATTTTGTTCCCCTTTGCGGAATCGCGGATATTCCTCCTTACGCGGAGGACGCGCTGATGAAAGGAATGTCTGTGTCTCCGGAAGACAGGCCGGAAAGCATATCGGAACTTACCTCCGCGCTGACAGACGGCAGTGAGGAATATACCGAAAACTCATCTCCCGAAGCATTCGTTCCCGAAGGCGCAAAAGCTCCCCTTCCCGGAAACAAAAAAGTAATGACCGCGGCAATCGCAATCGCCTGCGCGGGGCTGCTGATTATTGCCGTCGCGGCAATTCTGATAATTCCGAAAATACGGAAAAGCACCGGTCCGGAAAGCACCTCGCTGACAACCGTAACCGAAACCGAACGTGTCACCGGCGCGGAAAACATTATGCTTCCGTCGGAAATCAGACAGAAATTCAGCGAATACTTCGATTCCGATGAATTTGAGGAGAAATATCCCGGAGCTCTCGCCGTAAAACGCCGCAATATAGATCTTTATCCCGAAGACAAAGCCGTGCCCGGAGGAGTCACCTCCTTTGACAGCGCCCGTTCGACGACACACTTCTTCGATCTTGACGGCGACGGCAACGACGAATGTATCCTCGTTCTTGACACCAGCGGAGTTCAGAGATATGTTGAAATCTATGTTTTCGATATAGATAAAGAAGGAAATATAATAAATACCGGAGAAATCGGCTACGAAAGCGGCAGGGATGAGGAGATTTATCTCTGCACCGCCAAAGGCAATCAATCTACATCTTATTATTTTCTCAGATACACGGAGCATTCATCCGCTTCACGGGAAAATCCCCTGAGTTTTGAAATTCTCTGCTGTGATTCGGAAAAAATGTTCTGCGCCGCAAGCGGCGGAGCGTACTTGCCGTCAAGAAGCGAAAGAACCGGTACGGGTACAGATATCGGCGGAGGCGACTACTGCTGCACAGGGCTTTCATTTGCTCCCGACGGCAGTATCTGGAATACCTCAAATCCCGCCGCTGTCAAATCCGTTTACGCGAATGCCGGCAGTTACAAAGTATCTTCGGCTGACGATTACAACGTCACCGACAAAGATACATTTTCGCTTATATGGAGAAAGAATGTTGAGTCCGCGACAAAAAAAATCGCGCTGAAGACAATGGAAATTGTCAACAATTCCGTTTCTGTTTCGGCGGCTTTCCCCGGCTTTGAATTAGGCGGAAAGGAAATCGAGCTTTCCTGGCATATCGGAGCGGAAACGAAATCCTTCCTTTACACCGCGAACGGAAGCAAAATCATCTATTCCGAAGAAATGACAACCAAGGACTTTTCCTCCGATTACAGGGTTGAACTCTGGTACGGCTCGCTGCGTTACTGCTACTGCGACATTTCGCTCGGCGAAAACGGACCGGTTTATAAAATGAGCGATACCGAGCTCGCAAGGCTGCCCGATGTCAAGGGACTTGTCCGCGAGGACGCGGTCCGGCAGGTCAAAGAAGCCGGCTTCACAAACGTTACTCTTGAGCGCGGAACGCGCCTCGGTCTGGTACAGCTTGTCGGAAACCTTTACAGGATTCAGAAAGTGTCTGAAAAAGCAAACGAATACTATCCGAAAGATACGGAAATTAAATTATATTTCTATTATATATAGGAGATGCTCTGATGGGAAAATATCTTATAATAAACGCCGACGACTTCGGTCTCTGCGACTCGGCAAACGAAGCAATATTCGACCTTTTCCGCACAGGCAGCGTTAAATCCTCAACCATAATGATGCCCTGCCCCGGAGCGGAAAAAGCGGTCAGATTTTCGATTGAGAATCCTCAGTACGCCATCGGAATCCATCTGACGCTTACCAATGAGTGGCAGGAAAACTGCCCGTGGGGACCTCTGACCGACGGAAAAACCATCCGCAACGAAGCGGGAAGAATGTGGCCCGAAAACGAAGATTTCGAAGCGCACTGCACTTATAAAGAAGCCATCGCCGAAGCGGAGGCGCAGATAAGGAAAGCCGAAAAAATGGGAATGAAGCCCGTTCAGGTTGACAATCACATGGGTTCGCTCTACGGTATGAACGGCAAATACCTGATGCTTCCCAAGGTATTCGGGCTCTGCAGACGGCTTCACTATCCGTTCCGCATGTGCACCACTCCGGTTGACGAATACTGCCCGGATGAGGTTTCGCTTCCTCTTTACAGATTTTTCTGCAATTTTTCCGGCGTTCTCAGCAAGCTTTACAATGTTCCGACACCGGATTATCTGATTCTGACAGACCAGGTGAAATCCCTTCAGCATAAGGAATCCTATGAGGAATTCCGTGACGCTTTCCTTGATTTCCACGGAAAACTGCGCGAAGGAATCACCGAAACATTTATCCATCCGGCTTTTGATACGGATGAAATGAAACACATTACCGGAACCTGGCAGCGCAGATACTGGGAGTACCTGCTCATGAAAGACCCGGTTACACACAGTTATTTCAAAGACAGAAACATTGAACTTATCAGTTACCGTGAACTGATTGAAATGAAGAAGTAAAAGGAGAAAGACCATGAAAATCAAAAAAGCGCTCAGTCTTATGCTTGCGGCTGTGATTGTACTGTCATCTGCTTTGATTCTGGTTGACGCTTCCGGCACGACGGATGAACTGTTTTACGGTATTCAGAACGCGTCGGCAACCGACGCCGGCACAGAGACCGACGCCGCGGCAGCAACAGATACTCAGCCTGTAATCGTAAATCCGGAAGACGCTCAGGTGCCGACAGGCAGCGATACCGATACACCTTACAATCCTTATACACCTTACACTCCTGTCTATCCGACTACTCCGACCGAGCCCGATATTCCCGGTCCCGTCTATCCGGCGACCCCGACCGAGCCCGATATTCCCGGTCCCGTCTATCCGGCGACCCCGACCGAGCCCGATGTTCCCGGTCCCGTAAATCCCGTTACTCCTTCACCCACGGAGCCGGATTATCCGGTTAACCCCGGGCCTGACGATATAGTCGGCGAAATGTATCTTTGCTCCAACTTTACAATCCCTCTTCCTTTTAAAGGCCATTTCTGGGTATATATCAAAAACACAACCGAAAATGAAACCTTTGAGGTTGCCAAATATGAGCTTCTCCCGGGCGAAGGCGTTTCAACAGGCGCGTTCGGCACATCCGTTTCAGACGGCTGGGGAGCGTATCTCAATGTTGAGTCATACTGCAAATATGTTTACGGCTGCCATAATCTTATCTATATAAAGAAAACCATTACCCGCCGTGAACTCAGCAATATTTCAAACCAGATTCTCAACTCCAACCATTTTGACCCCATCATATTCAACTGCGTTTATTACGCAGCCAATGTCTGGATGGCGGGCGGCGGCTCATTCATCTTCCCCGTAGTCGTGTTCCCGCTTCTCGGCAGAGCTCAGCTTCTCTTCAAAAATCCGCAGAAGAATCCCGACATTTTCTTCCCCGGCCGTGACAGAGTTTACCGTATTCACGGCTCCGGTCCGTCCGCTTACCTTACGGTCGTGACCGACGGCTCCGTAAGAGCTGAGCACGGATAATACAGCATACAAAAACTCAATAATATTCAAGGCTGCCGCGAATCAAAACGCGGCAGCCCTTTATTTGCATATTTCTCCGGTGCAGAATCCGTCTTCCGCGCCGGTTATTTTTACTTTTACCGGTTCTCCGAACGGGCAGGTTCCTTCCGCCCTTACCGGAATATAGTTTGCCGTATATCCCTGAACCGACCCGGAATGGTTTTCCTCCGGAATGATTTCAAGAGTTTTCCCAATTTGCTTTTCAAGAAAACGCCTGCGGATTTTTTCGGTTTCATCCGTCATTATTTCGGCGCGGCGCTGCTTCTCGTTTTTCTCCACCTGCTCGGGAAACTTTGCGGCGAGAGTGCCCGGCCTTCTTGAATACGGGAAAACATGCACCTTCTCAAACTTCATCTTTTTGACAAAATTGAGAGAGATTTCAAAATCGCTCTCAATCTCTCCGGGAAAACCGACCATAACATCCGTTGTCAGTGTGCAGTCCGGAAAAGTGTCGCGCAGACGGCAGCACAAATCCTCATACTCAACGGTATTATAATGCCTGTTCATTCTCTTGATCGTTTTATCGCATCCGCTCTGAAGGGAAATATGAAACTGCGGGCAGAATTTTTTTATCTGTGACAGACCTTTTATAACATCACCGGTTATATGATCCGGCTCAAGAGAGCCGAGACGCACTCTGTCAACTCCGTCAATATCGGCAACGCATCTGACCGCGTCAACCATTGTGCATCCGGTATCGCTGCCGTATGCCGAAAGATTGATGCCGACAAGAACGATTTCCCTGTATCCGTTTGAGGCAAGCTCCTCCGCTTCTTTTTTCAGAACGTCAAGCGGCTTTGAGCGCACCCTGCCTCTCGCGTAAGGAATGATGCAGTAGGAGCAAAACCTGTTGCAGCCGTCCTCGATTTTTATTATCGCTCTTGTTTTTTCGGAATAGGATGAAACCGTGCCGCCGTAAAACGCCTCGGTATTTACATGCGGCTCGACGGCAACTATTCTGTTATGAAAGGAGATGAACTGCAAAATCAGCCCGTACAGCTTCTCATTGCTCCTGTTTCCTATTATAATATCCGCCTCGGGAAGTCCGTCCGCCGTGTCTGGTGACGCCTGCGGCATACAGCCGGTCAGCACGATGATACTGTCCGGATGGTTTTTCCTGAATCTTCTGACCGCCTGTCTTGTCTTTCTGTCGCTTTCGGCGGTCACGGTACAGGAATTGATAACATAAATGTCCGCTTCCTCATCCGGATCGAGCGCTTCGAATATCTTCTCCTTACTTATCCCGCGGACCGCAGTCTGCGCATCATTGCAGAGCGATTCTTCAACGAGCAATATTTTATTCGCAAGCGCGCTGCCGAAGACTATGCCGTCTTCACGGAAACGCCTGATATATCTTGGGTCGTGCATTGCCAGAATCACAAATGCCATCTCGAAGCGGTCATAAAAGCCTTTGCCTGCGGCGCTTCTTGCCGAATCTCTGACGATTCTTTCATTTCTGGCGTTGCCGGTATTATGGTTAACTGTTTTATTATTATCGCCACCTGCCCTGACAGCCATATTAATGGCACTTTCGGAGATCCCGAACTCCTCTGAAAGCCTGCGGACGTATATATCCTGCTCCACAGGTCCAAGATCTCTGAGCACAGGTACTACTCTGTCTATATATTCAAGTACGTCTCT
>JAFWRV010000415.1 GCA_017519685.1 Clostridia bacterium | reverse complement strand
CTTTGGGAGCATCGGGTATTTCCGGAGCCGGTCCCTGTTTACAGATTTTTTTACCGTAATTACGCGTGATACCTATTATTGCTTTCATTACAATATCAAGAGGATCCATAAATTAACCTCCTATACATTTTTTTCAAACTTATAAATACTCTGCGACTCAATATCAAAAGGCGGAAGAATTATTGCCGGAACGCCGGCGTTAACCGACGCGCTTGCGACAACACTTCTTGCAAACGGGTAAAGTTCCTTGAATGTTTTAACGTGAATGACTTCTTTTTTCAGAGAAACATCATATTCGAATATACCGCTCAGTATAACGGAAACGCCGAACTTGTCGGGGTTTTCCTTGTCAAACATTTCCGCTGTCAGTTCACCGACGCAGACATTATTATTTGAATATCTGACATTATAGGAAATTTTGTTTCCGAACTGAACTTTAGCTCCGTTTTCAAACTTGTTGGTAAATTTCAGCTCGGTAACCTTATATGCCTTCATGGTGACTTCTGTCATGAAATCACCTCCGCGGATTTGATAACAATAGGAGTTAACGGCACCGATCTGTCTCCGTTGGAGTCAATGTCTCTTTCAACCTCAAGGAAGGAATCGACAGTATCCATTCCGTCGGTTACCTCTCCGAACGCGGCATAGTTTCCGTCAAGAAAGTCGCAGTCTTTGTAACAGATGAAAAACTGCGATGAAGCTGAATCGGGTATTGTAGTTCTTGCCATCGAAACCGTTCCTCTCTTATGCTTGAGGGTATTTTGCGCAAAACCGTTATTTGCAAACTCACCGATAATGGATTCGGCGCTTTTCTGTGAACCGTCGGTATTGAATCCGCCGCCCTGCGCCATAAAACCGTCTATAACTCTGTGAAAAGTAGTTCCCTCATAAAAACCGCTTTTAACAAGTGACTCAAAGTTTTCACATGTTGTCGGCGCATATTCGGGATAGAGAGCGATGGTAAAGGTCTTTCCGTCTTCCATTGTGAAAAGAATTTTTGTCCTGTTTCCGGATGAAACCTGAGAAGCAGAAGACTGATCGGCATCATTTCCGGTTTTTTCAGCACCGGAATTACCGCAGGAGGCAAAAAGAAGAACGGCGGCAGTTAAAAAGCAAACAATTGAAATAATTCTTTTTTTCATAATTAATCATCCTTTCATTTTCAGTCATAAACAGCTATATAGCCCATTGGATAGGGCTCTATATCAGACATTCCGTTAAAAGTTTTGAGTATTTTATAAAAAACAAACTTTTCATGCTTCCGGCCGGATTTGGTCTCCCAGTCTCTGAGTGTTATTTCCGCCTTCAGAAGTGTAATCAGATTCCCCTGCGCGTCAGCGGCAGACTGAGTGTGAACATAGTTAACATCGGGAATTCTGAAATCATCTATAAAGTCTTCCACATCGGAGCCGGGATTGATAATCGCGAGCCTGTTATATTTAAGCATCCAGAGCGCAAGTGTTCTTTTAAGCTCACTTTCGCTCATCATATCGGTAATCATAAATCGACACCGTATTTTTCACAGATTTCGCTTATGATTTTTTCCATTTCGGGCATCGCCTCTTCCATTTCCCCGACAAGTTTCAGCTGGGTCCGCGCCCTGATGAGATTATGCTCGGCATAATCCGTCTTGAAATAAACATCTCCGTTGATATAATCTCCGAGGAATCTCATGCCGCATTCAAGTGTCATAAGCTTTGATGAGAACGGCAGATAAAGAATCTCGTTCCGGGTAAGAGATTTACCCGCTGTCGAAATAAACCCGTCGGCGTATGCTCTGAAATAATCAATATCAAAATGGACTTTATCAAGGTCTGTTTCATCCTCGGCGGCGGTGCTTGCGCCGAAACGGATACTGTCGCCGAAATCATAAAGCGAAAGACCGGGCATAACCGTATCAAGATCGACTATGCAAATCGCTTTATTGGTTTCATCGTCAAACATAACGTTGTTGAGTTTTGTATCATTATGAGTCACTCTGAGCGGAAGTTTCCCTTCCTCAATCATTTTGACAAGAACACCGCAGTCATTTTCCCTGGCAAGGATAAAATCAATTTCTTTTCTGCAATAGTCCGCCCTGTATGACTTGTTATCATTCACCGCCTGCTTGAAATCGGCAAGACGTGAAGAAGTGTTATGAAAATTGGGAATGGTTTCAACAAGAGAATCAATCGGATAATCCGATAAATAATGCTGAAATTTTCCAAAAGCTCTTGCAGCTTCCGCAAATATTTCCGGCGTCTGAGCATTCTGCACGGAATGCGCGTTATAAACATAATTGAAACAGCGCCAGAATCTTCCTTCCGTATCAACAAAATATGTTTTTCCGTCTTTTGCCGGATAAAGATAAAGGCACTCTCTTTCCGGGTCTCCTCCGCACTCTGTTACCTTTTCTTTAAGGTGGTGAGTTACCCCGATAATATTATTCATCAGGTCAACCGGTTTTCTGAACACGTTTACATTCAGTTCCTGAACAAGATATTTTTTATGGTTTTTCTTATTATCGGTGAAATCAAACACGTAGGTATCATTAATATGGCCGTCATTTATTCTGTTAATATTGGCAAGTTTACCCTCGAAATTGAAAGCATTGAGAAGTTCGTTTAAATTAGCAACTTTATCAGACATTTTATTTTCCTTTCCCCAACAGAGGTTTAATAAACTGACCGGTATATGACTTTTTGATTTTCGCTACCTTTTCCGGTGTGCCCTCTGCTACTATATATCCTCCCGCGTCTCCGCCTTCGGGCCCGAGATCTATTATGTAATCCGCGGTCTTAATCACATCAAGATTATGTTCAATCACAAGCACCGTATTTCCTTTTTCGACAAACTTCTGAAGCACATCAATAAGTTTATGAACATCGGCCGTGTGCAGACCTGTGGTCGGTTCGTCGAGAATATACATGGTTTTTCCGGTTGACTGTCTCGAAAGCTCTGTGGCAAGTTTAACTCTCTGTGATTCGCCGCCCGAAAGAGTGGTCGCCGGCTGCCCCAATTTGATATAACCGAGTCCGACATCGAAAAGGGTCTGAAGTTTATGACGGATTTTGGGAACGGCATCAAAGAAATCCACCGCCTCCTCAACAGTCATTTCCAGAACATCGTGAATATTCTTTCCTTTGTACCTGACCTCAAGAGTTTCACGGTTATATCTTTCTCCGCCGCAGGTTTCGCAGGGAACATAAATATCCGCAAGAAACTGCATTTCGATTTTGACAATACCGTCTCCCTGACATGCCTCGCATCTGCCGCCTTTAACATTAAATGAAAAACGGTTAGCCTTGTAGCCTTTTTTCTTTGCGTCGGTTGTCTGTGCAAACAGCTCGCGTATATCGGTAAACACTCCCGTATAAGTTGCGGGATTTGACCTCGGAGTTTTGCCTATCGGTGACTGATTGATAATAATTACTTTATCGAGATACTCCGTTCCTTCAATCGAGTCAAATTTACCCTGAATCTTTTTAGCGTTATTCAATTCAACTGCAAGGTGCTTGGATAATATTTCATTTACGAGGGAACTTTTTCCGCTGCCGGAAACACCGGTCACACAGATAAACTCGCCGAGCGGAAATGTTACATCTATATTTTTAAGATTATTTTCTTTAGCCCCGTGAACAATGAG
>JAFWRV010000414.1 GCA_017519685.1 Clostridia bacterium | reverse complement strand
TTAAGACCGGAAATAATAAGTCTGTCCTGATTGTCCTCTGTTTCGGCTCTGTCGATATCAAGATTGATTTTTTTGCCGACCATCATTTCGGTCAGCACAGACTCGTCAACTTCCGAAGTGATGACGGTGCCGATGTATTCACCTTTTCTGAGAACGGCAACTTTATCCGAGAGCGAGAGAACCTCATGAAGCTTGTGAGTAATGATAATAATTGATTTTCCGTCTTCTTTCATTTTACGAAGAACATTGAAAAGCTTTTCGGTTTCCTGCGGCGTAAGAACAGCTGTCGGCTCATCGAGAATAAGAATGTCGGCTCCTCTGTACAGTACTTTTATAATTTCAACTGTCTGTTTTTCCGAAACTGACATGTTATATATTTTTTTGTCGGGGTCAAGGTCAAATCCGTATTTATTGCAGATATCCGTAATCCTGGCTTTTGACTTCTTGAGGTTAAACTTTTCACCGTCTTTTATTCCGAGAATTATATTTTCGGCGGCTGAAAACACGTCAACAAGTTTGAAGTGCTGATGTATCATTCCGATTTTATAATCAAAAGCGTCTTTCGGTGAACGTATTACAACCTCATTGCCGTCAATATATATCTGACCGTGGTCGGGAAAATAAATGCCGGATATAATATTCATCAAAGTAGTTTTTCCGCTTCCGTTTTCACCGAGAATTGACAAAATTTCTCCGCGGTTAACAGTAAGATTGACGTCTTTATTTGCAACGATATTACCGAAAGTTTTGGTTATGTTTTTCAGTTCTATTGCCGGAGCAGACACATTATCACCTCAGTTTCAGTATTCAGAACAACATCAACAAACGCGGTGCTCTTCTGAATATTGAATAAATAAAATAATCGGGCGGGGGATTACCCCCGCCCGGGGTTAATCTGTAATAAATCAGAACTTGGAATTAAGAAGATTGATTCCGTCAATCTGAACATCAAAATACGGAGCCGAACGCATATCTTTCGCGCTCTCGCGGAATGCGCCGTCAATAATGACTTCCGTGTCACCCTGATATGCTTCATCGGTGTCCACGTCTGCCATATAGGATTCCTGCTTTTCGCCTTTAACGGTGTAAGTTGATGTATCAAATACGTTGAGAGTTCCTGCCTGAAGCGCTGCTTTGACTTCCGCTAATTTTTCCGCGGTGCCTTCTGCGGCAACCTTTTCGTTTATTTCTGTCATTTCAACAGAACCGGTTTCAATTGTTCCTGTCCAGTCGGTGTCAATTGCTTTGTTGTTTCTGACGCAGTCAATGATGTATTCAAAATACGGCTGCCAGTTAATTCTTGATGAAATAATGAATGTGTTGGGAGCAACGCTGATTGTTGAACCGTTATATGATACGTTGGGAACACCCGCGTTTTCACATGCGGTCGGAGCGCCCATTGAGTCTGCGTGCTGGCTGATAAGAACACAGTCGTTTCCGATAAGTTTTGTCGCAGCTTCTTTTTCTGCGGTTTCATCATACCATGAACCGGTAAACTGAACGTCCATTGTTACGCTCGGGCAGACATATTTCGCTCCGAGATAGAAGCTTGTATATCCCGATATAACCTCAGCGTAAGTGTAAGCTCCGATATAGCCCATTTTTGCCTGATCTGCTGTGATTTTACCGCTTTCAATCATTTCGTTGAGTTTCATACCCGCGGCAACGCCGGCAAGGAATCTGCCTTCATATATTGATGCGAAAGCATTGTGATAATTCGGAAGATTTTCGGTATGAGCTCTTGTGCCGGTAGCGTGGCAGAATTCAACTTCGGGATACTCCTGCGCCGCCTGAATCATATATGACTCATGGCCGAATGAGTCGGCAAAAACGATGTCGCATCCGCTGTCCGCAAGGTCAGCTGCTGCTTCATAGCATTCATTTCCTTCGGGGATGTTTGTTTTGATAACACTCTCAACTCCGAGTTTTTCACAAGCTGCTTTGGCTGCATCAAGGAAGTTTTTGTCATAAGTTGAGTTTTCATCGTGAAGGAAGATAAATCCTACCTTCAGGTTTTCTGCCGGTGTGTCAGCGGTTGTTTCATTAGTTGTGCTTGTTCCAGTATTGTCGTTATTCTTGCCGCATGCGGCAAAAAGACCGATAACCAGAACAAGTGAGAGAACGATTGCAAGTATTTTTTTCATTTTATAACCTCCATATATATATTATTATCCAAAGGTGATGACACCATCATCAATGGAATTAATAATCGCGAGTGATTCCAGGTGATAGCCGGCCTCTCTTAATTCTTTTCCGCCGGGCTGGAATCCTTTTTCAATGCATATTCCGATTCCTTCAACCGTCGCGCCTGCCTGTTTGCAGATTCCTATCAGACCTTTAACGGCGGCGCCGTTGGCAAGAAAATCATCAATTATCAGAATATGGTCTTCCGAGTTAATATATTTTTTTGATATTCCGATTTGAGTATTAGTGTTTTTGGTAAAGGAAAAAACCTCACCGGTATAAATGTCGTTACCGACATTTCTGTGAATGCCTTTTTTCGCAAAAACAACAGGCACAGAAAAATACTGCGCGGTAATACACGCAATTCCTATGCCCGATGCCTCAATAGTGA
The DNA here is from genome assembly GCA_017519685.1 of Clostridia bacterium. Lineage (GTDB taxonomy): Bacteria > Bacillota > Clostridia > Oscillospirales > Acutalibacteraceae > CAG-177. The sequence continues at coordinate 434 of JAFWRV010000414.1, read as the reverse complement.
GGATTTTATTAATGTTTTGAGACGCAAAAAGTCTTTTGAATTCTTTACCGATTTCACACAGTAATTCAACATCTATCTGGTGATTGAGAAACATATCGACTTTGATAATATCGTTGCCGATAATTTCGCCCTGACTTAAAATCCTGTCTTTAAGCAGCTGCATTTAATCACCCCCGTCGGAATTACATTCATATTATAAAATAAGTTGTAAAAAAAATCAAGTATTAAATACAATGATTATATTACAGTAATGAACATATTTCATTGATAATATAATTCGAAATCAGAAATCCTTTTTCATTCAATGAAAAGATAGTGTTAATGAAATATCCGTATCCCATCGAGGAAAATTCGGCGCACTTATCGGATATATTTCCGACGGATGTTATCTTGTATTTGTTTTTCAGCACGGATAAATCCATGCCGTCATTAAT
>JAFWRV010000413.1 GCA_017519685.1 Clostridia bacterium | reverse complement strand
GATTAAGTCCCTCGTTTTCGACGATAATCCCGACAAGGTCAGGGATAACAATATTACGATAACATATTCGGGCTCGGTTGATTTTGAGGCGACGAAAGACGATTACCGCCTGCCGAACGACCTGAATATGACCCTTGCCGCGGATCCTTCAACCGGCGCGACAATAAGCTGGATTACAAAATACAGCATTGAAGATACAGATATTGAACTTCTCGATTACAGCGAAAACCCGCAGTTCACCGGCAGAGCGACAACCGGCAGCGGAATCAAAGCTTCAAGCGAGAGCGTGATTCTGAAATATCCTGGCGCCGATCTCGGATTCATAGGTATTCTGCCTTTCGGCAAGGATTATATCAGGCATACCGTCTCTCTGACGGGGCTCGAACCGGGCAAAAAATATTCTTACAGAGTCGGCTCCGCCGAAAAAGGCTGGTGGAGCGAGCCCGGCGTGATAACGACCTCGGGCGGAAAAGACGAGGCCTTCACCTTCATCAATATAACAGATCCTCAGGCGCAGAGACCGAGCCATTATGAAACCTATGCTTCGGTTATGGACGCGGCAGCCTCGCTTTATCCCGATGCGCGCTTCACCGTTTCAAACGGCGACCAGGTTGACCTGGGCGAGAATATGAAGCACTGGAATTATTTCTTCAATTCCTCCGCGACATTCCGCTCAATGCCGTTTATGCCGGCATCGGGCAATCACGAGGATGCCGAGAATGTGATTTCAAATTATTTCTCGCTCGCGAATGTTCCCGAACAGGATCTTGATTCAGGCATATTCTATTCATACGATTATAATAATTTCCACTTCACGGTGCTCAACACCAACGATATGGAAGACAAGAAGCTGAGCGATAAACAGCTCGAGTGGATGAAGAAGGATATTCAGTCCTCGGATGCCGACTGGCATATAGTTGTGCTTCATAAAGCGCTCTACGCAACGGGCATCTATTATAAGGATAAAGAAACCGTCAATCTGCGCAATCAGCTCTCAGCTCTGCTGCCCTATCTCGGGGTTGACCTCGTGCTTGAAGGGCATAACCATGTCTATACGCGCACAGGCGTTATGAAAGCGAACGCGGCTGTGCCGACTCAGACAGCGAAGGAAACCTACAACGGCGCGGAATATGATATGAAGCTCGATCCGCAGGGCACCGTCTTTTCGATTATCGGCTCATCGGGCGTCAAGGAATATCAGGAGGTCGAGGCAGAAAAATGCGATAAATACTTCGACCACGCAGAATGCATAGTCGAAAACGATTATCCGATGTTCTCGGCAATCACCGTTGACGGCAGCAAACTCTATTATAACGCTTATCAGATTATCGACGGCGAGGCGAAGCTCGCGGATTCCTTCGGGATTTCAAAATCCGGGAATGTCAAGAGCCCCGGCGACATCTTGGGCGATTCGCTGCTCGGCAGAATAATCTCTGCGATTCTCTCAAAGCTCAATCTTAAGTCCACCTGGAAGTTTTCGGGAATAATTATCAAGATTCTCGCTCCCGTTATGATGCTTTTCAGCAGATTTCTCTCAACAATTAACGCATAAAGGAATTCATAAATTATGAAAAAAGTTCCTCTTTCCGAAAAAATCGGATACGGCGTAGGCGCGATAGGTCTCGATCTGAGCTACGGCCTATTCTATTCCTATCTCTCGCTTTATCCGACAAACGCCCTTAAAATCAGCCCTGTCTTCCTGCTGATTCTCGCCCCGCTCGCAAGAATCTGGGACGGTGTGAATGACCCGATGATGGGCTCGATAGTTGACAGGACGAATACGAAGATGGGTAAATACCGCCCGTGGATTATGACCGGAGCGATATTCAACGCGATTGTCCTCTCCCTGCTTTTCAATAT
>JAFWRV010000412.1 GCA_017519685.1 Clostridia bacterium | reverse complement strand
GTATTATAATACCGGTGTGCGCGGAGAATGTGCCGAGCCGGGCGAAAACGGTTACGCGGTCACTTCTCCCGTGTCCCTTGACAGCGGTTTCACCGTTTCAATGTGGATAAAGAAAGACAAAGCGCACCATGACGATGCCGCGGTTGTTTCCGTCGGCAGACCCGGCAGGGGCTTCACGGTCTATGAGAGCATACAGGATGCTAAATTCAGGATGTGGACAGGCGGAAATCTCTGCGAGAGTCACACAGTCGCTTTCCCGATTGACCTTGAATCCGGCTGGACTCATTTTGCCGCGGTGTTTGACAACGCGGAAAACACGCTTGAATTCTATATCAATTTCCGTCCGGCCGCGCTGCGCTTCCCCGACGGAAAATTCAAAGGACTTAAAATAAAAGGTCCCGTAATAATAGGCGAGGACCTTGAAAAGAAAAACAATACCGTGACAAGGCATTTCAACACCCTGACCGACGGTCTGATTATCTTCAGCCGTCCGCTCGGTAAAAAGGAAATCGAAAAACTCGGTAAATACTGGAGGGCAGACAGTGAGTAAAATTATAGGAGAAAACATAAGCAATTTACCCTGGCAGGAGAAGCCGTCGGGCTATACTTATCCTGTATGGAGATACAGCGGAAATCCCATTATCACAAGGGATAATCTTCAGGGAGCAAACAGCATATTCAATTCGGCGGTTGTGCCGTTCAAAGACGGCTTTGCCGGCGTGTTCAGAGTGGACACCAGAACGAGGGACCAGGTTATCGTGACGGGCAGAAGCAAGGACGCTGTTCACTGGACTCTCGATGAAAAGGTCATTTTTTACGGCTACGATCCGAGAATATGCAAAATCGATGATAAGTATTATCTCTCTTGGGTTAAACTGACACCGCACGGCACGGTTATAGGAATCGCTTACACGGCTGATTTCGAAAGCTGGACCGAGCTTGAGGAAGCGACCTATCCCGTCGCGAGAAACGGAGTCCTTTTCCCGAGAAAAATCAACGGCGAATATATGCTTCTCGTAAGACCCTGCGACAGAGGCCATACCCCTTACGGCGATATCTTTATCCAGAGCAGTAAGGACCTTGAATTCTGGGGCAAATACCGCTTTGTTATGGGACCTGTCAAAAACTGGGAAATGACAAAGGTCGGCGCGGGCCCGACTCCGATTGAGCTTGACGACGGCTGGCTGCTGTTTTATCACGGAGTTATCACCTCGTGCAACGGATTCACATACAGTATGGGAGCGGCGATACTTGATAAAAACGAGCCGTGGAAAGTGCTTCACAGGGCTGACAGTTACCTGCTCGCGCCTCACGAAATATATGAAACGGTCGGAGACGTTCCCAATGTTGTTTTCCCGTGCGCCGCGCTTGCCGACGCAGAGACAGGCAGAATAGCGATTTATTACGGCGCCGCAGATACTTCGGTAGGTCTTGCCTTCACAACTGTTGAGGACACAGTGAAATATATCAAGGAGCACGATCTGCTTAACCGGGATTAATAAAGCCGGGAAAATCTATTAAAATTTATATTTATTCATTTAAATATAATTATTTATTCATTGACACATCAAAACTCTTATGCTATAATTTGACTGTAATAATGTGAGACTTCTCACAGTCGGAATAAGGAGTATAATATGAAAGAGAATAAAAGAATAAAGACAATAGAAACCCGTGATCTTGCCAAGAGCGCACAGAACGGCGGCTGCGGCGAATGTCAGACCTCCTGCCAGTCAGCCTGCAAGACCTCCTGCGGTGTTGCTAACCAGAAGTGCGAAAACAGCAAGAAATAATTTATTTTATTACATCAGACCACGGTCATAACTCCCGTCACCGCATCCGGCTGACGGGAGTTAGTTTTGGAAACGATTAATTATCATTTAAGAACGCTTGAATTAACACACCGGAGAAACTATGATACACCAGTATAAACTTAACGGATACAATATAGTAATTGACGTTGCCTCGGGCGCCGTTCACAGCGTTGACGAGGTGGCGTATGACGCCATCGCGATGTTTGAGGATAAAACGCGTGAGGAGATAACCGCCGCGCTGCTCGAAAAATATAAAGACGAGCCCGACGTCACCGCGGAGGAAATAAGCGACCTGCTTGACGCGATACAGTCGCTTAAGGATAACGGCAAACTTTTCACGAAGGACACTTATGAGGGCGTGACCTTCAATATGAAAAACAGGGAGCCGGTCATTAAGGCGCTCTGTCTTCACGTTTCCCACGCCTGCAACCTTAACTGCGAATACTGCTTTGCCGCGCAGGGAAAATACCACGGTCAGAGCTCGCTGATGAGCTTTGAAGTCGGCAGACGCGCGCTTGATTTTCTGATTGAAAATTCAGGCAGCCGCCGCAACCTTGAGGTCGATTTCTTCGGGGGCGAGCCGCTTTTAAACTTTGAGGTGGTAAAACAGCTTGTCGCCTACGCGCGCTCGGTTGAAAAAGAAAAGAACAAGAATTTCCGTTTCACCCTGACGACAAACGGAATGCTGATAGATGACGACGTGATTGAATTCTGCAACCGCGAGTGTCACAATGTGGTGCTGTCGCTTGACGGCAGAAAAGAGATTCACGATGCGAAACGTCCCACCCCTTCGGGCGGCGGCTCCTATGATATCATTCTGCCGAAATTCAAAAAACTCGTTGAGGCGAGAAACGGCAAAGGATATTATATGCGCGGGACTTTTACCCACGCGAACACGGATTTCACAAACGATATTTTTCATATGGCTGATCTCGGTTTTACCGAGCTTTCAATGGAGCCGGTGGTATGCAAG
>JAFWRV010000411.1 GCA_017519685.1 Clostridia bacterium | reverse complement strand
TGCTCCTGCGGTTACAGCGAAACCGTTCCCGTTCCCGCGCTCGGTCATAACTTCGGCCCTTATATTTATAACAATGACGCGACAACCGAACAGGACGGTACCGAAACCGCAACCTGCGTAAGATGCGGCGAGAAAGACACAAAAATCAAATACGGCTCACGGCTGACGGAAAGCATCAATCTGCACATAAGAGGCAACACCGGTTCAGCGTCTCTGAGATACGGTAACACGCTTGTTCTGACTGCCGCTTCGGATTCGTACTACTGCGTCTACCACTGGTCCGTGACAGGCAGCGGCGTTTCATACGTCGTCGAGGGCAGCAGAAATGAAACCTGCAGAATCACCGCTGACGGAAAAGGTACGGTAACCGTAACGCTCACCGCTGACGGGACACGGGAAAGCGCCGTTGAAACAATCAACGCAAGCAGCAACATCTTCCTGAGAATCATCGCGCTTATCAGAAAGCTGTTCAGAATGGATATGGTAACTTATCAGTAAATCACGGAAGCGTTCGGATTTAAGCAAAAGGCACAATCATATTTCAGCTTTTCCTTGCGGATAATTTTCGCCACACCCGCCCTTCGGGCACCCTCTCCGATCCCGGAGAGGGCTAATATGACAGGAACCGACAGTAAAAATTATATATCCGCTCCGGACAGTGCCCGCTTGTTTATTTACAATTATAAATATTAACTGTGTGTAACTTTTTTATCCGTTATATTGAATTATATTATTATAAATGTTATTATATACCAAATTTATTGTAACGGAGATAATAATGGATTTTATACATAACAGAAAAATAAAAGCTGTTTCCTGTATAATGACCGTTATGATAATCTGCTTCGGTATAGTCGGCATAATGAAGGCCGATGCCGAAGATTATCAGGCGGATTTCTCGCCGTCTTTTGTCAGCGGCGGATTCAGGCACAGCGATAAATACAGCTCTCCGGATTATAAAAAGCTGTTCATAATAGATACCTCAAGCTACAACACCGTCACAAACTGGAATGATGTTTACGCTTCGGGTATTTACGGCGTTATGCTCAGAATCGGTTACAGAGGTTACAGAACCGCTTCCTTCAATACCGACAAAAACTTTGAGGCAAGTTACACAGCCGCCAGAAACGCGGGGCTTAAGGTCGGCGTTTATTTCTACGGTCAGCCGGTTTCCGTAAATGACTGCAGAACCGAGGCGAATTATGTTCTCGGTGTTCTTAACGGCAGGGCGCTTGACCTTCCCGTCGCATATGACCTTGAATACGCCGAAAAGGACGGCGGTTTGACCGGAAGATTTTATGAAGCGAATCTCTCAAGATCAGAGCTGACAGATATTCACAACACCTTCGGAAGCATCATTAATTCCTACGGCTACAACGCGATGGTCTATACCAACGCAAATATGCTGACAAAGAAGATGAATGCGGATTCTCTCGTTTACCCCGTCTGGCTCGCGAGATATAATTCCTATGTTGATTATGACGTGAATTACACAATGTGGCAGTTCACAAGCAAGGGCTCAATTAACGGAGCAAACGGCAACATTGACGTTTCCGTTATGTATGTTTATGATCCTTTGCCTCA
>JAFWRV010000410.1 GCA_017519685.1 Clostridia bacterium | reverse complement strand
TCTCTCTGCACATTATTTACTATATTTGAAACGGTTACTTTTGATGTCTTGTTTTTACCGTCAAGATGAGTATCGGTAAACATAAGTATTTTTATTTCGCCTTCAACTGTATTTTTGACAGTGACAACATCGTTTTCCTTTGAGACGATTTCAATATTACTCCCGACTTCTTCAATTGAATCGATTTTATAATTCAGACTGTGAGGAAGCTGTGAATAAACAATTATACCGGCAGCAACAATAACCGAGGCAATAACAATCGCTATTATTTTTTTCAGCATTTAAAACCCTCCTTTTTTCTTGATTATATCATTTAATTATTTTTTATTCAACATAATATAAGAATATTCGGATTATTTACGCAAAACAATGAATGTAAAAACATTTTTACATAAATAAACGGCTGTGTAAAAGCACTTTGATAGACAAATCACTCCTTCGATACTATACTGAAACTGCTCAAAACACACGAGCGTAAACGAGGTGGCAAAAATGGAAATAGGCGCAAAAATCAAAAACGCGAGAAATAATGCCTGTATGACACAGGAGCAGGCGGCCGAAGCTCTCGGAGTCAGCAGGCAGACAGTATCAAATTGGGAAAACGAAAAATCATATCCCGATATTATCAGCGTTGTAAAAATGAGCGACTTATATTCCGTCAGTCTGGACCACCTGCTGAAGGAGGAAACACCAATGGAAAAAAACTATATGGATTATCTTGAAGAAAGCACAAATGTTGTAAAAAGCAAAACAAGACTCTCAAAACTGATTCTTATACTCGCGACTCTCGGTATATGGATTATTTCCCTTTTGGTATTCTGGCTGCTTATGGATAAATCCGATGCGATGGGATACAGTTTAATATTTATCTGGATATTACTTCCCGTTACAATATTTACAGTATCTCTTATTATCGGTAAAAGAGATTATTTCGGCAAAGCAAAATGGCTTGCAGTCCTGATTTTCGGAGCGGCATATACGCTTGCGGCTTATTCGACATTTTCTGTCGAGAACGGATTAATGACACATACCGTCATCTGGCCTGATTTCACAAAGCTGCCGATAGGCGCTGCGGTTTCGGTTGCCGGTCTGTTAATCGGAATTGCCGCGGACAGGTTTTCAAGAAAAAAATCCGATAAAAACCGAACTTAAAATTATGCGGGCAGTTAAAACTGTCCGCATATTTTATAAAAATTCCAATTAAATATAGACAATTCAATTTTCTGAAGATATAATACAAATACAGGGAGGTAATAAGATGAAAAAAACTACAAGCAGAATTATTTCATTATTGTTAACCGCGGTATTTCTGTTAATTCCGTTGACCGTTAATGCCTCATCGGGAAATAAACTGTCTCTTCTTCATACCGACGGAGAAAAAATAGTCAATGCCGAAGGAAAGGAAATCACGCTGCGGGGAACAAATTTCGGCGGCTGGGGCATTATGGAGGACTGGTTCTGTCCATATACCAATCCTTCCGGTGAAGAAGATGTTTATCTGAAGCTTGTTGAAAGATTCGGAATAAACAAAACCCACGAGCTTTTCAAGCTTTACAGAAGCAACTGGATAACAGAAACCGACTATAAGAATGCAGCGGCTCTCGGAATGAATACCATCCGTCTTCCGATCTGGTACAGAAACTTCCAATCAGATGATAAAGGAACCTGGTACCGTGACAGCAAAGGAAGAATCGATTTCAGCGAGCTTGACAATGTAGTTAATCTGTGTAAGAAATACGGCCTTTATCTTATAATTGACCTTCACGGTCTTCCCGGATATCAGAATGACTATGACCATTGCGGCAGATCTAAATCCATGTCATTGTTTGATGACACTCCTGAGGCAAAACAATACAGAAAAGTTGTAATCGATTTCTGGAAAGAAATCGCTAAGCGTTATAAAAACGAAAATACAATCGCTATGTATGACCTGATGAACGAGCCACTCGGAACAAACATTACAAGAGACGGCAGTTTCCAGCAGACATTCTGGGATTTCAGCAACGATTTATATAAAGAAATCAGAAAAATCGATAAAAACCATATTATATGTATGGAAGCAATATGGGATCCGTCAGCAATTGCGTCACCGGATGTTTACGGTTGGAAGAATATAGTTTATCAAGAGCATCTTTATGATATTACCAACCCGACCATACTCAGAAAAGTCAATGAGATTAAAAACGCCGGTTACAACGCCCCGTTCTATATCGGAGAATTTTATCCGAGAGGACTTACCACTTTCGGTTATATGCTTTCCCTGTTCAACAGCAGAGACATGAGCTGGACCACTTGGACATATAAGGGAGCAGGTCCGGATGCCGATAATTCTCCCTGGTTTATCTACGGATCGTCAACCGTTGAGAAAATAGATTTCGAAAACGACAGTTACAAAACCTTACAGAAAAAATTCGGTGAATGCCTGAGAACAGACGGCGACAAATTTACAAAAACAGCATTTGCCGATTATGTGGCAAATTTCACCAACGGCTATTATGATAAAGCTTCACTTGTTACATTCGGATTAGCCGATAATGCCGGAACATTTGAAAACAGAACTGAAATGTTCAGCCAGAAATTAACGGCAATTAAAACCACAATACTCGACTGGATCAGAAAACTCAGCACAGGTGACCTGCTGTAATTATTTTGAGGAGGGAAAACAATGCAAACTTTCTTAGGCTATATACTTACAATTGTACTTTCATTTACCTCGCTTTTCGGACTCGTGGGCGATAAATACAAAGTGTATGAAAACATAAGATACGGTAAATCCGAGAGGGACCTGGTTACAATCTATGTACCCGACTCCGCCTATGACAACGAAAGCAACGGCTGTATTCTTTATATCCACGGCGGTTCCTGGCAGGGAGGCGAAAAAGAAGACATGGCGCCTCATTGCAAAAAGCTCGCGATGAAGGGATACATTACCGCGACTATGAGTTATTCGCTTTGCTCCGATGAAACTTTCGGTGAAATAACAGTATTTACGATGCTTGACGATATAGATAAATGCATTGATAAGATTAAAGAGTTTTCAGATAAAAGAAATCTCAATATAAATAAAATGGCTACATCCGGTTATTCGTCCGGCGGTCATATTTCAATGCTTTACAGCTATTCGATGCCTGAAAAATCTTCAATTCCTCTGGCTTTCACTGCAAACCGTGTAGGGCCTTCAGATATGAATAAAGAAGTCTGGGGCAGTTACGGACTGACATCAATGCTTACCGGAGTAGAAATAACCGATGAAATGATTGAAAACGGGCAGGCGAAAAAAATCGCGGATTCGGTATCCCCCGTTCATTTTGTCAATGACAACACAATCCCTTCACTCTTTTGCTATGCCGGTAACGATCCTCTCGTTGTAAAGGGAAACCGCGAATCAATGCTGAAAGTTTTCAGTGAGCATAAAGCAACCTATGATTTTGTTTTCTTCCCGTTTTCCGGGCACGGACTTCTTCTTGATCCGCTCAGCGAAGTAAAATATTATCAGACGCTTTATCGTTACTGTGAAACTTATTTCGGATATTAAAACAGACAAAACTCAAGCCCGTTCTTAACGAACGGGCTTTACACTATTGTTTATCAAAATATTTTTTGCCGGAATCCGGTTTGAAATAAGTACGGATATAACCGTCTTTTGAAACCACCACAAACTCATTTGTGGAAACGATATAATAAACATCATCACCGTCTTCTTTTTCGGTTTTATGCAGCGCGTTGGGATTGGTGACTACGGCCGATGCGGCATTCTCATAAGCTTCCGCGCTTGAAAATCCCATTTCTTTTCCGTGCTTTTCATAATGGCTGTTAAGAAGATTGTAATTTCTGAATCTGTAACTCTTAACGCTTGATTTCGTTGTGGTAATTCTTTTGGTTGTTGTCCTGACTGACGTTGTTCTTTGTTTGGTTGTTCTTTCGGAAGTATCCGATTCTATAACCGGGTCTGACTGTGTTTCCGAATCAGATTCCGATGTATTATCGGCTTCATATATTACTGAAATATCAGAAACATCAGTTTCATCATTATTTCCGGAAAACGACTCATATCCTTTGACGGCGCCTAACGCAAGAATAACTACCGCTATTAAGGCAATGGCAAATTTAAATGATTTTTTATCAGTCATCAATATCCTCCTCGCTTATTTCGGGATAGCCGAATTCCGTCCAGATATATCCGGGATATAATTCAACATATCTGTTATATCTGACTGTATAATCTGAAAGGCTCAGTCTGTTGGCGCCTCCGGCATCATAAAAGCCGTCATTCTCCCAGCCGCAGTATTTGCAGATGTCATAATCCTTTTTTTCCTGAAAAGTATATTTCCCGCATACGGGACATTTCAAATCTGTCATATTCGTTCCCTTTCAATAACAGTAAAAAACGGTGCAACAAATGGTTACACCGTTATTATTATCAATAAAGCAAAGATGAGGTCAGCATTCCGAGTAAAAATGCTTTGAATACGGGACCGAGGTCAAGACCGACCGGCACCGCAACTTCGCTGTCGGAAACTGTAAATGAAATACTTTCAATGTAAGTATTCTGAGTAGAATTGGTCGCTGCGTCAAAAACACTTATCATCTTAAGTTCATCGCCTACATAGCAAAACTTGGTTGTAACCTGCGCCCTGTCATTATATTCTTCAACATAATAGTCAGTTCCGTAAAGGTTTTCATTATAACTTTTAATGTAGTTCATAACGCTGAATGTTATTCCGCTTGCTGATTCTATCATTGACCAGACATCGGTAATATTGATACCGAAATTATCCGCTTTAATATAGACAAACGGGAAAACAGGAAGATAACCGTAAGCGACGCCGTCTTTATACACAACACGGGCAGTAACAAACCCTGTATTATACTCATACGCAATAGTATTGCCCTTGATTGCAACAGTATCGATCGATTTGCCGAGCGCGGTATCCCCTGCTGTAAAAACAACTTTAACTTCTTTATTGGATTTTATTTTTGCGATAAGATTTTCTGTCTTGGTATCTCTTGCAAAAGCATTGACGGAAAATGGCTTTGATGCACATGCGCTTGATGCGAATATTATTGCTATGAAGCATCCTGATGGAATGACATCTTTGGAGAGCGGAAGCGTTAAGTGCCACTTGACTTCAAGTCCGTATATCTTCTATGAGCTTGATAACGAAGACTTGCATGAACTTACCGAAGTATACAATGCCTGGAGTGTAGAGAAG
>JAFWRV010000409.1 GCA_017519685.1 Clostridia bacterium | reverse complement strand
GCGTGCTATTTCAAGCAGGTGCTCAACGGCAAATATATCAGAATGGCATTGATACTCAAATTACTTGAGGAGGCCGGCAAATGAATATTGATTCAATTAACAACGGTTATGTTATCGACCATATCTCAGCCGGCAGGGGAATGCAGCTTTATGAGCTTCTCGGTCTTGACAAGCTTGACTGCTCCGTCGCTATTATCAAAAACGTAACGAGCAAAAAAATGGGCAAAAAAGACATCATAAAGATTGATGACAATATCCCCGTGAACCTTGATGTTATCGGCTTCGTTGACCCCGGAGCCACCGTCAATATCATCAAGGACGGCAAGCTTGTCGGCAAGGAAAAGCTTAAACTGCCCGAAACACTTACCGATATTATCAAGTGTAAAAATCCGAGATGCATCACTTCTGTTGAGCAGGAAATAAAGCATATTTTCCGGCTGACCGATGAAAAAAACAAAATATACAGATGCGTTTACTGCGAAACAAAAGCAAACATCTGACAGACAGCTCCGCCCGGCGCGGAGCTTATTTTGTATCAAAAAATCATATTATCCGATATGCGAACATTTTTCCGATTTTGCTTATTGAATATCGGGAGTATTTGTGAGATAATTCATAATGGATAATAATGAAACAGGAGAACGGATAATTGAAACTTAAAAAACTGAAAGCCGCAGTCGCGGTGATTCTTTCGCTTACAATTATATTTTCATTGGCTTTGCCGTCTTTCGCGGTTGAACTGACTCTTGAAGGCAGCTGTATTCCCGTTGTTATGATTGCGGGCGACGGCGCTCCGCTTTCGGATGAAAACGACGTGAACGTTTTTCAGTTCAACAAGATGTTTTCAAACGGCACTTTCAAAAAAGACGAGCTTTTCAAATCGATTGTTGAAATACTAAAGCCGTATATTCTCGAAGGCCGTCTTACCGGAAATTATGATAATTACTACAAAGCGATTTATGAAGAAATCGGTAAGCTTTTTGAAAATGTGCGCCTGAATAAAGACGGCGAGGTTGATAACGGAGTCGGCCTTGACGGCTGGCGCGAGTGGTGCAACTGGGATGCCCAGAATAACGACCATAAGGGCGACAAGGGATATTATTCCTTTGAGGATTACCAGTTCTGGTATGACTGGCGCAAGGACCCTCTTGAGATTGCCGATGAGTTCAACACCTATGTCGAAAACCTCAAGCGTGTAACGGGATGCGATAAAATCAACGTTGTCAGCAGATGTCTCGGCACAAATATAATAATGGCGTATATCGCGAAATACGGCACAGACAGTCTTCACGGCCTCGCGCTTAACGGCGCGACCGTAATGGGAATAGAACCGCTCAGCGAAACGGCAAGCGGAAAGTTCAATCTTGACGGCGATGCCATAGTCAGATTTCTTTATGACAGCAACGCCATGGACCTCCTGCATATCGATCAGTTTGTAATTGATACGGTTGATCTGCTCGAGGATGCAGGCGTGCTTCAGTTTGTTGAGGATTATACGAAACTTACAGTTTACGACAAGGTCAAGCACGGAGTTACTTCTGCTCTTGCTCTTTCCACATTTTACACCTGGCCG
>JAFWRV010000408.1 GCA_017519685.1 Clostridia bacterium | reverse complement strand
TTCACAACCTATCCCGGAACAAAGAGAAATAATACTGTTCATATCAGCTGTCTAAGAGAGCGGCGCCGAAAATACCGGCATCGTTTCCGAGTTCGGCGGAAACAATTTTGGTCTGCTTTGAGGCATAACGGCTGTATCTTTCTCTGTTAACATGCTGTCTGACAGGTTCAAGCAGAGTTTCTTTCTCATTTGCGATACCGCCGCCGAGGCAGATGAATTCCGGCTGTAAAGCATTGATAATATTAATAATACCGACAGCAACATAATAAATATATCTGTCAACAACTTCTTTTGCCGCGGGATCGTTTTTACGCATCGCGTCAAATGCGGTTCTGCCGTTAACAGCGTCAATATTATCGTTGACAAGCTGCCACATAACAGAATCGTGATGATGCTTCATCGCATCTTTGGTCTGTCTGATAAGCGCAGTGGCGGAAGCGTACTGTTCCCAGCATCCTCTTCTTCCGCAATTGCACTGCTCACCGTCAACGCAGATTACCATATGACCCATTTCGCCGCCGGCAAAGTTTGAGCCGTTTATAATTTTACCGTCAACTATAATACCGGAACCGACACCTGTTCCGAGTGTAACGGCAACAAAGTTCTTTGAACCTTTACCGACACCCGCAACGGCTTCGCCGAGAGCGGCGCAGTTAGCGTCGTTATCAAGATATACCGGCTTTTTAATTCTTGCCTCAAGCATTTCTTTTGCGGGAACCTGCTTAAAGTCAAGATTATTAGCGAATTCAATATATCCGTTGTTTTTATTAACAGTTCCGGGAGTACCGATACCTACTGAAATGACATCGTCTTTGGAGATACCAGCATCTTTAATCGCAAGATCAACAGCGCGGGAAATATCATCAAATATTTCCTCTGCAGGTCTGGGAATATTGGTCTTTACAACTCCCCTGCCTATTATCCTGAGATCTTCGGATATTACACCGACTGCAATATTTGTTCCGCCTAAATCAACACCGATTCTGTACATTTATTATTCCTCCGTTATTAAAAATCATGCCAGTAGGCAATTTCATTTATATCGGGATTATCTCCCTCTTCCATGCCGAGCTTATTAAGAAGCTCTCTTGCCGCGTTGAATCCCATCTTTTTCTGCCTGTTATTCATAGCTGCGGCTTCGATAATAATCGAAAGGTTTCTGCCGGGCTTAACGGGAACCACATTTACCGGAATATCAATATCAAGAATATTGATAAATTCGTCTTCAAGACCGAGCCGGTCATATACTTTATCACTGTCCCACAGTTCAAGCTGAATAACCATATCGATTTTTTCGGTAAGTTTAACAGCTCCTATACCGAAAAGACGCCTTGCGTTCAGAATTCCGACACCGCGAAGTTCAATAAAATGCCTGATATTATCCGGAGCGGAACCGACAAGAGTCTTATTTGAAACTTTTCTGATTTCAACCGCGTCGTCGGCAATCAGTCTGTGACCTCTGTTAACAAGTTCAAGCGCTGTTTCGCTCTTACCGACACCGCTGTCACCGAGAAGCAAAACACCTTCACCGTAAACTTCAACAAGAACTCCGTGCCTTGTTATTCTCGGAGCAAGTTCAACGCCGAGATATGATATAGTAGCCGACATGGAAGATGAAGTGCTTTCAGTTGTATAAACAACGGGAACTTCATACTGCTTCGCGAGCTCCATAAACATATCGCTCGGTTGTATGCCTCTTGAAACAATAACAAGCGCCGGGTGCTTTGCAAAGAAATTTTCAAGACAGCTTCTGCATTTGTCGCCCTGATTTCTCGCGTATTCAAATTCAGCGAGACCCATGAACTGAACTCTGCGCGGATCAAAATAATCTTCAAATCCCGCAAGCATCAATCCGGGACGGTTAACATCCTGAGTTGAAATAAATATTTCACTTACATCTTTCGGTGTATATAGAACATTGAAAGATAAGTCCTTGACCATCTTTTTTAAAGATACACTGTATTCAGCCATAATGACCCCTTTATATAAATATATTATAATTATACTTGAACTGATTCAAAAATCAAGTGTTTTACTGAATTTTATCAGGATATCTTTC
>JAFWRV010000407.1 GCA_017519685.1 Clostridia bacterium | reverse complement strand
TATTCTGCTTTTTTGCGGTTATGGCGATTCCGAGTTCCTTGACCGAATCACTGATCTCCATAAGTTCGATATTCCCGATAAAGGCCCCGGTTTTCTTCTCGATCATGGAAAAGATCACGGCTTTTTCTTCAAGCTTTTTACGTACCCATACGGTTTCGTCTTCCGCGGTAAACTGCCTGTCTCTTTTAGTTTTATATATAAACCTGTTGACGTTTTCGTTATCATTTATCATTATGAGGTAATCGTTTATCAAGAGTTCCGATATTTCGACAAAGCTGATCCTGTCAGATTCAAATATTTGTTTCAAGTTCTTCCCTCCGCAAATTCCGATTTGTTGAATTGATTATAACATATTATTATCCGTATTAAAACACCTTTTTGTACTTTCATCCGATGGAAATCTTTCGGATGAGGAAACCATAGGCTGTAAAAATTGAGAGGAAACCGGTATGCTCCGGCACAATTATTATTAAATAATTACTTGAATATAAAACACAAAAAATGTATAATCATCACGGGGAAGTGATGAAATGAATCCGGAAGAAGATAAAAGAAACGAAAAAACAGGCAGAGCGGTATTCTCGATTGCCTATTTTATGTATGCCCTTTCTGTCATTGTCCCCTCAACTCTTGTTGCCGGAGCCGTTCTTTACTTTGCCGGAAAACCTCTGCGTTTCGCTCCGCTTATCGGTATCGCCGTGTGGCTGATTGTCCGCGGGGTAAGGATTCTGGTATTCAGAATATTTTACCGCCTTTCAAAAATGTAATGCCGCCGCGGTTGACTTATTCATTATATTGGATTAAAATATACAAAAACCTCTGAGGAAACAGACATGACAAAACCCTTAAAGAAACAACACAGGCGGCTCTCCGCCTTTCAATACATCGTCATCGGATTCGCGGGAGTCATCCTTGCCGGCACGCTGCTGCTGATGCTTCCCGTCGCTTCGCAGAGCAGAACGTTCACTCCGTTCGGGGACGCTCTGTTTACCGCGGTATCGGCAACCTGTGTAACAGGCCTCGTTGTCCGTGACACCGCGAGCACCTGGTCTTATTTCGGCCAGGCGGTAATTCTCATTCTGATTCAGATAGGCGGACTCGGAGTAGTGACTGTCGCGGCATCGCTTTCAATGATATCGGGCCGCAAAATAAATCTGCTCCAGCGCAGCACGATGATGGAATCAATCTCCGCAAACCAGGTCGGCGGAATTGTAAAAATAACCCTGTTTGTAATCAGGACGGCTCTTGCCGTTGAGCTGTCGGGAGCGCTGCTTCTTCTGGCTCCGTTTATCAAAACGTACGGGACAAGAGGAATCTGGAAAGCGTTTTTCGTTTCGATTTCGGCATTCTGCAACGCCGGCTTCGATCTTATGGGCACCTCCGGCGAGCCGTTTCAGTCAATCGTTTCGTTCGGTGACAACCCCGCGGTAATCATTGTCGTGATTCTTCTGATTGTCATCGGCGGCATCGGTTTTTTCACCTGGGATGATTTCAGGGAAAACGGTATTCACCTGAAAAGATTCAGAATGCAGAGTAAAGTTATCCTTATAACGAGCGCGGTTTTGATTGTTCTTCCGTCAATCTGGTTTTTCTTTGTTGATTTCTCGGATATGACGCTCAGAAGAAGAATTCTCGTTTCTCTTTTCCAGGCGGTTACACCGAGAACGGCAGGCTTCAACTCTGTTGATTTTTCGGCGCTTACCGGCGGCGGCAGGGCTATAATGACGGTGCTGATGCTTATCGGCGGTGCGCCCGGCTCAACCGCGGGCGGTATGAAAGTAACGACAATTGCAGTTTTGTTTGCCAATATGTCCGCGACCTTCACGAGAAAGAATGACGGCGTAATGCTGCGCAGACGCATTGAGCCCGAAGCGGTTAAAAGAGCGTCAACTGTGCTGACTATGTATCTTACCGCTTTTATTTCAAGCGCGATAGCAATTTCGCAGATTGAAGGAATTCCTCTTTATCTCTGCCTTTTCGAAACCGCGAGCGCCGTCGGCACGGTAGGTCTGACTCTCGGCATAACCCCGTCTCTTCACATCGCTTCAAGAATAATTCTGATGATACTGATGTATCTCGGCAGAGTCGGCGCGCTGACGCTGATTTACGCCGCGTTACCCGGCAGTCATCTTAAATCCGATAATTACCCGCGCGAAAAAATAACAGTCGGTTAAGGAGAATAAAATGAAATCAATATTACTCATCGGTCTCGGTGACCTCGGTCAGAAAATAGCGGTCCAGCTTTATGACAAAAACTGTGAGGTTATGGCGGTTGACATCGTCGAGGAAAGAGTCGAGGATGTTATGCCGTACGTCACAAACGGGCAGATAGGCGACTGCACCGACAAGGCCTTCCTCAAGGAACTCGGCATCAACAACTATGACCTTATATTCAATACAATCGGCGGAGATTTCAAATCGTCGCTTGAGTCAACGCTTACATTAAAGGAACTCGGCGCGAAATACATCGTCGCGAGAGCGGATGACGAAACTCACGAAAAGCTTCTCCGTCATATAGGCGCGGATTCCGTGCTCTATCCTGAAAAGCAGATGGCGAGATGGGCGGCAATCCGTTACGGCTCCGACCACGTTCTCGATTTCATAAGTCTTGACGACGAGCACGCGGTTTATGAGCTCGAAGTTCCGTCAAACTGGATAGGGCTTACAATCGGCAAACTCGATATACGCAAAAAATACAACATCAACATTGTGGCTCTCAAAAACAACGGAAAATTCAATCCGACAATAACCGCCGAAACCGAACTCACACCCGGCACCACGATGCTGGTTATGGGTGAAACAAAACAGATTCAGAAATATTTCCACGTGCTTTCCTGATATTTAAACGCGGTCACTTAATATCATTATATATTATTCATTAAAAAAACAGTTTCACGGGTGTCCCGTGAAACTGTTTTGTGTTTTATTATCCTGAATTTATTTTCCGAAATAATCGGATTCTATATAGTCAACTCCAAGCGACTTGCAATAGGCAAGCGAGAACGGATCGTTGACTGTCCATACTCCGACCTCAAGTCCTCTGTCGTGGAATTCCTTAACCATTTCCTCGGTAGCGACCTGATAGTCCGCGTCAATTGAAATGCCGTATTCAAAGCATTTAGAGTAATCTCCGTCGCCCTGACCGTAGGTCAGCATTATCGGAAGCTCCTCAAAATACTTACGGGCGCGGATGAGATTCTCAAACTCAAACGACTGAAGGATGCACTTTTTCAGGTCGTAGGTTTCTTTGGCTATCTGGAAAATCTCCCTGACCTGCTCATCGCTGAATTCTCCCTTGAGCTCAATGAAACAAACCATATTATGCTTTTTCATTATCTCAAGATACTCTTTATATGTGCAAAGATAAACCTCATCTAGTGTCTTTTTGTTTTTAAGCGGCTGCGCGGTAAGCTCCGCAAATGTGTGACCGGCAACGTCAAGCTCGGTACCGTCTTTGAGAACGACTTCCGAATTGTGACTCAGCACATAAACTCCGTCTTTGGTTATCCTGACATCGGTTTCCGCTCCGCCGGAGCCGTTTTCCGCCGCCTTTTCAAAGGCAAGAGCCGTGTTTTCGGGATATCTGCCGCTGTAACCGCGGTGCGCTATCATACAAATTTCTTTCTGTTCCGGAGCCATTCCGAACACCCCCGTAATCGCAGTAATTATTGCCATAAATGTGGCTGAAACAATTTTAAAGAACAGCTGAACCGTCATTTTAACATCTCCTTACGCGTTGAATGCCTTGTCAAAGTTTTCATCTGTTATTTCCGATAAACCTTCTCTGTCAATTCTTGTGAAGTCATAAGCTTTAACGTATTTCTCATACATCGCGTTGTAATCGTCTTCGGTCGTTTCAAAACTTCCTTCTTCGAGGTCATCAACATATTCAAAAGCCGAATAGTAATGCTCGGGTTTATCAATATCCGGAATCGCTTCCGGAGCGTATTTCTTTTCTCCCGTCCACAATACTTTCAGTTCTCCGTCTTTCAGCTCATAAACTATGTCGGTTTCAGCGCTCTGATACGCGTCTCCGGTAAGGATAACACCTTTGCCGGCAGCGTAATTTATACCGCCGTATGAACCTATGCCTTCGGAAACTGTTATCAGTTCGTCATTTCTGTATGAATAAATCAGAACTCCCGCTGCGTGAAATGATCCCTTGGAAATCACAAGCTCGGGAATATCGTCGCCGTCAATATAAAACAATCCGAATACAGCTTCGGGGTATTCTCCGCTTGCGGCGATTTCTTTCGCCTTTTCACGGTATGCTTTTTTCCAGGCGTTACTCACAGGCTTCTCGGTTTCCGCGGCAGTCGTGGTCTCGCCGCCCGAAACATTGACATTGCCCGTCTCCATGACATTCAGGATGTTTTCGGCGGTCAGCGCTGTCGCTCCCCTGCCGAACACCGTCGCGTTTGCGGGAATATTCTGAGAGAGAAGAGTGTTGTATTCTTCTTCGGAAACCTCCTCTTCATCCGACAGATATCTGACTGTATTGCCCTCGTTTGTGTCGGAGAAAAGAACGCCTTCCCACTGCTGTTTCAGAACGTAATTCTCAATGGAATAAACCGTATCGGTCGCCTGGTCCTCGGTTTCATCGTGAGCAAAAATACGGTTTCCGCCCTCGATGAATTTCAGCTCGCCGTAAGCGCCGGCTGAACCTATAAGGCGCAGTTCATATCCGTCGTAACCGATAATATCAACCTTTGAGCCCTGGTATTCGCCCTCCGAAATTACCAGCTCGGGCGTTGCTCCGCCGTCAAAATCGGCTATTCCGAAGCGGCACTCCGACGGCTCAAGCTGATAGGATATAAGCGTCTGCGAGCGGTTTTCAACCGAAAGGAGATATTCCTCGAATTTATCTTTCCAGACCGAAAAATCGGGAGCTGCCGTGGTGGTCGGCGGCGCGGTGGTTTCCTCTTTCTTCCCCGGGAATCCGCAGGAGGAAAACACCCCCGCGAAAATAATCAGAGAAAGTATAATAGAAATAATTCTGCCTGTCTTCACTGTGCTGTTCTCCTTCCCCGTTTATCTTTTCAGTTCATCAAGTGTAAGCTCATAAGCCGGAAGGAACTCACGGACAAAAACCTCCGCTTCGGGAAGGCCGAGTGCCTCAATGGCTTTTTCGGTGCTTTCCCCGGCAAGAACAAACTCGCTGTTGCCCGCCTTTTTTTCTTCCATACATTTTATAAGCGCGGAGATTTTATCCGCCGCTTTGACATATCTGTAAAGTTCTTCATCCTCTTTCTGCGGCATAAACGCATAAAGAAAATCGTCCCTGAAATCCTCCGGCAGCATTCCGATGAGATTTTTGCAGGCGGCGTCTTCCAGCGTTTTGTAAGCCGCCCTGACATCATCGCTGTAATACTTGACGGGGGTCGGCAGATCGCCGGTCAGGGTTTCGGGCGCGTCGTGATAAAGCCCGAGGAAAGCCGCCCTTTCGCTGTCAAGCGATTTTCCGAAACGCCTGTTTCCGATTACGGTCAGCGCGTGAGCGATTACTGCCACTTCAAACGAATGCTCCGCCAGGTTTTCATTGTGTTCATTTCTCATAAGAGCCCAGCGGTTAATATATTTCATTCTCGATATCATCGCAAAAAATCCGTTTTCCACGTCGGCTCACCTCTGAAGAAGTAAAATACTTGTTTTATTTTATCACATATTATTGTGATTTTCAATTACATTGAAAAGAATTTACAACTATATCATAAAATATATTGACTTTACTATGCTAATGTGGTAAAATGTCGCCGTAATTTTAAAAAACAGTATCGGAGGTGGCACCGTGAATCTCAGAAACGAATCCACAAACCGTCTTTTCGAAGCCGTTCTCGGTCTTGAAACAGTTGAGGACTGCTACGCTTTCTTTGAGGATCTCTGCACCATAAAAGAAATCAAGGATATGTCCCAGCGCCTTGAGGCCGCCTGCATGCTTTATGAAGGCGAAAATTATCTGAACATTGCTTCCTCGGTCGGTATCAGTACCGCTACCATAAGCAGAGTCAGCAAATGCGTAAATTACGGTACCGGCGGTTACAGAGCCGCGATTGAAAGGCTGAAAGAAAATGAAAACAAGTGATAATATAAGAAGCGAAGAGCAGATTATCTCGGCTCTGCGCAAGCTCTATGAATCAATGGGCTATTCACAGTTCAAGATGATAAAATTCGAGGAATACGATTTCTATGTCAGAAACAAGGATTATCTTCCGAGCGAAAACATCATCACCTTCAATGACACAAACGGAAAACTGATGGCGCTGAAGCCCGACGTCACCCTTTCCATAATCAAGAATTCCCCCGACAGACCCGACGAGCTGAACAGAGTTTATTATAATGAAAATGTTTACCGCGTTTCAAAGGGTACGCATAATTTCAAGGAAATAATGCAGGTCGGACTTGAATGTCTCGGAGATATCGACTCCTATGTCATTTCCGAGGTTCTGACACTCGCGGTTGAAAGTCTGGAAATGATTTCGGATGACTGCCAGCTCAGCATTTCGGACCTTGCGGTTACCGCCGCGGCGGTTGACAGAGCAAGCGTGAAGCCGGGAATCAAAAAGGAGATTCTCCGCTGTATCGGCGAAAAGAGCCGCCATCAGCTGCTTGAAATCTGCGAAAAAGAAAACATTGACAAAAGCACCTCCGGTCTGCTCTGCGCTCTTGCCACCCTTCACGGAAAACCCGGAGAAGTTTTTGATTCCCTTGATAATCTTCTGCCCGGCAGCGCCGAGGTCGCAAGACTCAGGAAAACAGTTTCCGCTCTCGGAAAAGATGTTTCCGATAAAATCGAAATCGACTTTTCTTTTGTCGATAACATCAATTACTATGACGGTATAGTTTTCAAGGGCTTTGTAAAAGGAATTCCGAACAGCGTTATTTCGGGCGGTCAGTATAACAGGCTTATGGAAAAAATGGGAAAGAAATCCGAAGCTATCGGCTTTGCCGTATATATTGACGAGCTTGAAAGAATGTTCAGCGGCAGCAGCGATTACGATACCGATACGGTTGTGCTTTACTCCAAAAACACCGACATCGCTCTCCTTTCGGAAAAAATCGCCGCGCTGCGTTCATCGGGAAAAAGAGTTTCGGTGATGAAAAAAATTCCCGATAAATATGTTTACGGAGAAATCATAAATCTTGCCGGCGGGGAGGAAAAATAATGGATATGCTTAATATTGCCCTTCCCAAAGGAAGACTCGGCGAAAAAGTTTACGACATGTTTGAGTCCGCGGGATTCGGCTGTCCCTCCATCAGGGAGCCCGGCAGAAAACTGATTTTTGAAAACGAGGAAACAGGAGTCAGATATTTCTGGGCGAAGCCGTCGGATGTCGCGATATATGTTGAAAGAGGCGCGGCGGATATCGGCGTCGCGGGCAAGGATATTCTTCTTGAGTATTCTCCCGATGTCTATGAACTGCTTGACCTGAATATCGGCAAATGCCGTATGGCGGTTGCCGCTCCGGCGGGTTTCCGCGATGACAGGCGCAAAACTCTCAAGGTCGCGACAAAATTTACAAACATTGCCAGCAATTATTACAACTCCCTCGGCAGGGATATCGATATCGTTCATCTGAACGGCTCAATCGAGATTGCCCCGATACTCGGTCTGACCGATGTTATCGTCGATATAGTCGAAACGGGCGCCACTCTCAGGGAAAACAATCTCGAGGTTATTGAAACAATAGTTCCGATAAGTGCGAGACTTATCGCAAACAAATCGGGTTTCAGATTCAAAAGCGAAAGCATTGAAAAGCTCGTAAATAAATTATCCGAAAAGGCGGAAATCAGACAATGATTAAAATACTTAATGTTAAAGACGTCCCCCGTGACGAGATATTTGCAAGAAGCGTTCCGAAAGTGAATGTTGAGGAAACAGTCGCGCAGATAATCGCGAATGTACGCGAAAACGGAGATAAAGCAATATTCGAATATAACGAAAAATTTGACGGGGCAAAGCTTGATAAACTCGCTGTCAGCGAGGATGAAATAAACGAGGCGTTTTCCGCGGTATCCGGAAGATTAATCGAAGTGCTCGAAAAAGCCGCGGCAAACATCAGAAAATTTCACGAGAAACAGGTCCGTGCCTCCTTCATTATAAACGATGAAGACGGCATTGTAATGGGTCAGAAGATTATCCCGGTTGACAGGGCAGGTCTCTATGTTCCCGGAGGAACGGCCGCCTACCCCTCAACGGTTCTGATGGACGCTATTCCCGCCAAAATTGCCGGAGTCAGGGAAATCGTTATGGTTACCCCTCCCGACAGACAGGGAAAAATCAATCCCGCCATACTCGCCGCCGCGAAAATCGCCGGAGTTGACAGGATATTCAAGGTCGGAGGAGCGCAGGCAATCGCCGCGCTTGCTTACGGCACGGAAAGCATTCCCAAAACAGATAAAATTGTCGGCCCCGGAAACGCTTTTGTGGCGGAAGCCAAAAGGCAGGTATTCGGCCGCGTTTCAATTGATATGATTGCGGGTCCGAGTGAAATTCTCATCGTTGCCGACGGAAAAACCAATCCCGCTTACGCCGCGGCGGACCTTCTCTCCCAGGCGGAGCACGACAAAATGGCGAGCGCTGTTCTGGTAACGGACTCTCCTGAACTTGCGGAGAAAGTCAGCGAAGAACTCGAAAAGCAGATTCCCCTGCTTGACCGCAGTGAAATCGCGAGAGCTTCAATAGACACAAACGGTAAAATCATTATCGCAGATAACCTTAAATCGGTTATTGAAATCGCGAATGAGATTGCTCCGGAGCATCTTGAACTTTGCGTTGACAATCCGTTTGACTACCTTGATTCAATCAGGCACGCCGGCTCGATATTCATGGGCAGAAACTGTCCCGAGGCGCTCGGAGATTATTTCGCAGGGCCGAACCACACCCTTCCCACAAGCGGTACCGCCAAATTCTCGAGTCCTCTCGGAGTTGACGATTTCATAAAGAAATCGCAGTACACATATTTTACCGCCGACGCGCTTGACAGAGTCGCGGATGACATTGCCGTATTCGCAACCGCCGAAGGGCTGACAGGTCACGCGAAAAGCGCGGTAATAAGATCAGAGGGCAGAAAGTATGAGTAAGTTTTTCAGTTCAAAATACAGTGAGCTTGAGCCCTATGTTCCGGGCGAACAGCCGAAAGATTTGCAGTATATAAAACTGAATACAAATGAAAGCCCGTTTTCCCCTTCCGCGAAAGCGGTCAGGGCAGCGGCAGAAGCGGCGGAGCTTCTCAATCTGTATTCCGACCCCGAAAGCGCAGACCTTACTCAGACAGTCGCGGATTATTTCGGCCTGAAGAAAGAAAACGTGCTGATGACAAACGGCTCAGACGAAATACTGAATTTCGCTTTCATGGCTTTTTGCGACAGCAGTACCCCCGCCGTGTTTGCCGATATAACCTACGGCTTCTATCCCGTCTTCGCGAGGGTAAACAACCTGCCGTTTCGCGAGATACCTCTGAAAGATAATTTTAAAATTGATATAAACGATTACATAAACGCGAAAGGTACTGTGTTCATCGCCAATCCCAACGCTCCGACCTCTATTCTGCTTCCCGTAAAAGACCTGATCAAAGTCATTGAGGGAAACCCGGACAATATAGTAGTCGTTGACGAGGCGTATATAGATTTCGGCGGCGAAAGCTGTGTTCCGCTGGTAAATGAATACGAGAATCTGCTGGTCACACGAACTTTTTCAAAATCCCGTTCGCTTGCAGGAGCGCGGCTCGGTATGGGCATCGCCTGCGCGGGGCTTATCACCGACCTCAACACAGTCAAATACTCCACCAATCCTTATAACGTAAACAGAATGACCGCCGCCGCAGGAATAGGCGCGATGTCGGATGAGGAATATACTGCGGCGAACTGCAGATACATTGAAAAATGCAGAGACAATACGGCAAAGGAGCTCAGGGCTCTCGGCTTTGAAATGCCGGATTCAAAAACCAACTTCCTTTTCGCGAGGCATCCCAGTATCCCGGGCATAAAGGTTTATGAATATCTGCGTAAAAACGGCATTCTCGTGAGGCACTTCGGAAAAGAAAAAATCAGCGACTATAACAGAATTACCGTAGGAACGCAGG
>JAFWRV010000406.1 GCA_017519685.1 Clostridia bacterium | reverse complement strand
TGAGGAAGTTGGCGAGGTCAACGATATGCGGCTCCTTAGCGGCGTTTTCGATAAGGGTCATACCTTCCGCGCGGACCGCGGCGAGCATGATGTTGACGGTCGCTCCGACTGAAACCATATCAAGATAAATAGGAGAGCCGAAAAGCTTGTCGGAGCGGCATTCCACAATGGCGTTATCCTCAACGCTGACCTTTGCTCCGAGCGCCTCGAAGCCCTTGATATGCTGGTCAATCGGTCTCGGGCCGAGATAGCATCCGCCGGGCATGGCTACGCGCGCCCTGCCGAATCTTCCGAGCAAAGCGCCGATGAAATAATAAGATGCCCTGAGGTATTTTGTCATATCGTGCGAAATGCCGTATGAATTGACAAAGCGGGAATCTATTTCAATTGTATTTCTGTCGATAAGTTTCACCGTCGCACCGATGTGCTTGAGTGTCTTTATCATATAATTAACATCACTGATTGATACCGGGAGGTTTTCAATTCTGCAAACATCCTTGCAAAGGATTGTCGCGGGAATTATAGCCAGAGCGGCATTCTTGGCGCCGCTTATCGAAACCTCGCCGGAAAGGGGAATTCCGCCGTTTATAACGAATTTTTCCAAAGGTAATCCCTCTTTTTCCGGAATTATATATTCAGGTGCCGGGCGCGAGATAAGACGCGAAGCCGGGACCGTTTAGTTTACATCTTGAATATTTTATCATATTATTTGCATTTTGCAATCCTTTTTTACTATTTTATCCTTTTTATGCAGTTGTTTTTCAACATTATATGTCTTAATTGTGAATTTTTCTGTAAATTTGATAGTTTTTTTCTTTAATTTTGAGATTTTTAACAAAAAAATAGTGAAATTGTATTGCAATCCGATAAAAAATTGTGTAAAATGATTGCAATAATTACTTGTGTTTGTAAACATTACACAAAAGACAGTTCATAGGAATGGAGATTATTATGTCTAACAGAATTTTTCAGGGACTCGTTCATCAGATGCGTGACGCAGTCGGCAGAACTCTCGGAGTAATTGATGAAACGGGAACTATTATCGCGTGCAGTGAGCTCAGCAAGATCGGCGAGGTGTTCTCGTCGGCGGTCGATGTCTTTGTCGATAATGAGGTGCACACTCTCAACGGCTATACTTTCTGCAACTTCGGTTCTCATATCCAGGCGGACTATGCCGTTTTCGTTGAAGGTACCGATGAAACCGCAAGCAGATTCGCGGCGGTGTGCTGTGTATCGCTTGACAACCTGAAGCAGTATTATGAAGAAAAATTCGACAAGACCAACTTTATTAAGAATGTAATTCTTGATAATATACTGCCGGGTGATATTTATCTCAAATCCCGTGAACTGCGATTCAATATGGATGTATCCCGTGCCGTTCTCCTCGTCAGAGTTGTCGATCACAACGATGTCGCGGTTTATGACGCGGTTGCAAATCTTTTCCACGATAAAAACAAGGACTTTATTGTCAATGTCAGCGAAACGGACATTGCCATCGTCAAGGAAATCCGTCCCAATACCGAAACCAGGGACCTTGAGAAGCTTGCCCGTTCCGTTTCCGATTCTCTGAGCACCGAGCTTTTCACACACGTGCTTGTGGGTATAGGAACAGCCGTTGACGGTATCCGCGATCTTGCCCGCTCATTCAAAGAGGCGCAGGTAGCTCTCGAGGTCGGCAAGGTGTTTGATACCGAAAAGACGATTGTTTCCTATGACAATCTCGGCATCGCGCGTCTTATCTATCAGCTTCCCACAACGCTCTGTGAAATGTTCCTCAAGGAAGTTTTCAAGAAGGGCTCCATTGAAAGTCTCGACCACGAAACTCTGTTCACAATCCAGAGATTCTTTGAGAATAACCTCAATGTTTCGGAAACTTCAAGGAAACTTTTCGTTCACAGAAACACTCTTGTTTACCGTCTTGAAAAGATTAAGAAAATTACAGGCCTCGATTTACGCGAATTCGATGATGCCATCGTATTTAAAGTAGCGCTTATGGTCAAAAAGTATCTTGACTCAAAGCCGATTAAATATTGATGACAGCGGCTGTTTAACAAAGGATGGTTTGTTGTGATAGAATTTAAAAACGTCACTAAAAAATATGACAACAAAACAACAGCCCTCAACGAGTGCAGCCGTATGAAGCAACTCAATCTCAACCGCATCAACGCCAAGGCTCCTTACAAGGTGAGCATCGACGGCAAGCAGTTCGTATTTGAGACCCAGTACGGTCTGCACTACGAAATCCGCTTCTTCGA
>JAFWRV010000405.1 GCA_017519685.1 Clostridia bacterium | reverse complement strand
GGCGCCTGCATCTATGTCGCAAAGCTCGGCATCTCCCTTGCCGAAGGCATTGAGGAAGCGAAAAAGATTATGGCGTCGGGCAAGGCGATTGAAACGCTCAACGGCTTCATCAGAACGACAAACGGTGGCTGATATGTCAACTGTACTTGAAAAAATCGCGGAGCATACAAAAAGCAGATACGCCGGCATAATCGCCCGGAAACCCGCGGAAGAGGTAAAAAGAGAGGCGCTTTCCCTGCCGGCAGGCAGCTTTGAATTTGAAAAAGCGCTGAAAAAAGAGGGGATTTCTTTTATCTGCGAAATCAAGAAAGCGTCGCCTTCAAAAGGTATAATAGCGCAGGATTTTCCTTACCTTGAAATCGCGGAAGAATATGAAAAAGCAGGAGCCGACGCGATATCCTGCCTGACGGAGCCGGAGTGGTTTCTCGGCAGAGACGAATATCTGCGCCAAATTGCCGAAAAGGTCACAATACCCGTTCTGCGTAAGGATTTCACGGTCTGCGATTATCAGATATATGAGGCGAAAATCCTCGGAGCGTCGGCGGTGCTTCTTATATGCGCCCTGCTTGACACGGATACGATAAAAGAATATATCTCAATCTGCGACACGCTCGGAATTTCCGCTCTGGTTGAGGCGCATGACGGAGATGAAATCCGCAGCGCGCTTGACGCGGGAGCGAGAATAATCGGAGTCAACAACCGTAATCTTCACGATTTCAGCGTTGATGTCAATAACTCGGCAAGATACAGAAAGCTTATCCCAGACAATGTGGCCTTTGTTTCGGAAAGCGGAATAAAAACCCGTGAGGATATTGAAATTCTTATAAGAAACGGCACGTCTGCCGTTCTGATAGGCGAAACGCTAATGAGAAGCAAAGACAGAGCGGCGGCGCTTGCGGAGCTTAAATATGGTAAAAGTTAAGATTTGCGGCAACAGAACCGCGAAGGATATTGAATATCTGAATGAACTTAAGCCGGATTATGCCGGATTCATACTGACGGCGGGCTTTAAAAGAAGTGTCGGAAAAGATACCGCTTTGCTATTGACAAAAGCTCTTTCCGGTGATATAAAATCCGTCGGGGTGTTTGTTGACGAAACAGCCGATACCGTCAACACCCTCGCGCGGGAGCTGAAGCTCGATTATGTTCAGCTTCACGGAAACGAAAGCCCCGGCGAATGTGAAAAAATCGAGTTTCCCGTGATTAAAGTGCTGAAGCCGGACAGTTTCGGCAGGGTCCGTGAGTATGAGAACACGGTTGAATTATTCCTGTTTGACGCCGGGTACGGTGACGGAGCGGCTTTTGACAGAAGTCTTGTCCCGGAAACGGCAAAGCCGTTTTTCTTCGCAGGCGGACTCAGCACGGAGAATGTCACGCAGGCAATAACCGAAACAAATCCCTTTGCCGTCGATGTTTCCTCCGGAGTCGAAACGGACGGCGCGAAGGATTACGGTAAAATCAAAAAGTTTATAAATACAGTCAGGAGTTATGAAAATGAGTAAAGGCAGATACGGAATTCACGGCGGACAGTATATCCCCGAAACACTTATGAACGAGATTATCAAGCTCGAAAACGCTTATGAAAAATACAAGAATGACCCTGAATTCGTCGCGGAGCTTGATAAACTCAACAGGGAGTACGCGGGCAGACCGTCGCTTCTTTACTACGCGGAGAATATGACGAAGGACCTCGGCGGAGCGAAGATATATTTCAAGCGCGAGGATCTGAATCATACCGGTTCGCATAAAATCAACAATGTTCTCGGTCAGTGCCTGCTCGCAAAAAGAATGGGCAAGACCAGGGTAATCGCCGAGACCGGAGCGGGTCAGCACGGTGTCGCTACAGCCACGGCGGCAGCGCTTATGGGCCTTGAGTGTGAAATATTCATGGGAAAGGTCGATACCGAACGGCAGGCGCTCAACTGTTACAGAATGGAACTGCTCGGAGCAAAGGTTCACCCCGTGACTACGGGCACAATGACGCTCAAGGACGCCGTCAACGACGCGTTCAAGGAATGGGTGTCGAGAGTTGACGACACTCTTTATGTGCTCGGCTCCGTTATGGGACCTCATCCTTATCCGATGATAGTGCGCGACTTCCAGTCGGTTATCAGCCGCGAGGCGAGAGCGCAGATTCTCGAGCTCGAGGGCAGACTTCCGACCGCCGTTATGGCGTGTGTCGGCGGCGGCTCAAACGCGATGGGAATGTTTTACAATTTCATAAATGACAAGGATGTCAGACTCATCGGCTGCGAAGCGGCGGGCAGAGGCGTTGACACCGGCGAAACCGCGGCGACAATGGCCACGGGAACCCTCGGAGTGTTTCACGGTATGAAATCCTATTTCTGCCAGAACGAATACGGTCAGATAGCGCCCGTCTATTCGATTTCCGCGGGACTTGACTATCCCGGAGTAGGTCCCGAGCACGCTTATCTCAAGGACACGGGCAGAGCGGAATATGTTCCCGTAACCGACGACGAGGCGGTTGACGCTTTTGAATATATTGCGAGAACGGAAGGAATAATCAGCGCGATTGAATCGGCTCACGCCGTGGCGCATCTTATGAAAATTGCCCCGGAAATGAGTAAGGATGATATAATTATCTGCAATCTTTCGGGCAGAGGCGACAAGGACGTTGCCGCGATAGCAAGATACAGGGGGAGAGAGATAAATGAGTAAAATATCCGATGCTTTCTCACACGGAAAGGCGTTTGTCGGCTTTATCACGGCAGGTGACCCGACACTCGACACGACAAAGGAAATAATATTGAAAATGGCGCAGGCGGGCTGCGACCTAGTTGAAATCGGCATTCCGTTTTCCGACCCGATCGCTGAAGGCCCCGTAATTCAGAACGCCAATATCAGAGCGCTTTCAAACAAAGTCACGACCGACGATGTATTTGAGATGACTTCCGAAATCTCCGGAAAAATCGACATACCTCTTGCGTATATGACTTATCTCAACGTGCTTTTCAGATACGGTTATGACAGATTCCTCGAAAAGGCGCGTAATGCCGGTATTTCGGGAGTTATCATCCCCGATCTGCCGTTTGAGGAAAAGGACGAGCTGAGCAGTGTCGCCTCAAAATACGGCATTGACGTCATTTCGCTTATCGCGCCGACCAGCGAGGAGAGAATCAAGACCATCGCGAAGAACGCGGAGGGCTTTGTATATGAGGTTTCGTCTCTCGGCGTCACAGGCGTACGCAGCGAAATCGATACCGACCTCAGAAAACTTACCGGAGCAATCAAGTCCGAAACAGATGTACCCGTCGCCATCGGCTTCGGAATCGGCACACCGGAGCAGGCAAAGAAGTACGCCGCCTTTGCCGACGGCGTGATTGTCGGCTCGGCAATCGTCAATATTATCGCCGAATACGGAAAAGACGCGCCGGACAAGGTTTATGAGTTTGTCAAATCAATGAAGGACGCAATAAAAGATATTTAAGCTTAAGCAGACAGTTTCACGGGATTTTCCGTGAAACTGTTTTTTAATGAATAAACCGCAATGAAGAAGCAATAACCCCGGAGCGGAGCGGCAGATGCATCGCGTATTTTCGCGCGGAAAATACCGAAATTCCTTTTCCCGGCAAAAAATGCTTGACAAATGCGCATTTATGTATTAAAATACCCCTGCAATAAAGAAGAGCAGTGCTCTCACCTTCCGGATTTATCCGAGTCGGTCAATATTTACGCGGGTTCCGTGTATCATTGATTTTACGCGAGGTGGAGTATTCTGCCTCGCTTTTAATTTCTTTGGGAGGTGCTTAGCATCAGCAAACAGGAACAGCAAATCAATGAGGAAATCCGTGATAAGGAAGTCAGACTTATTTCCGATGAAGGCGAGCAGCTCGGTATCATGTCGGCTGAGGAAGCTCTCAAAATAGCTGAAGAGCGCAATCTCGACCTTGTTAAAATCGCGCCGATGGCGAAACCGCCCGTGTGCAAAATCATGGATTACGGCAAATTCAAGTTTGAAAAAGCCAAGAAAGAGAAAGAGGCAAGAAAGAACCAGAAGATTATCGAAACAAAGGAAATCCGTCTTTCTCTCAACATTGACACTCACGACTTTGACACCAAAATCAATCACGCCAAAAGGTTTATTGCCGAGGGCAACAAGCTGAAGGTGTCCATCAGATTCAGAGGCCGTGAGATGGCTCATCCCGAAATAGGTCTTACCATCATGCAGAGAGCGGCGGA
Source organism: Clostridia bacterium (assembly GCA_017519685.1). Classification (GTDB taxonomy): domain Bacteria; phylum Bacillota; class Clostridia; order Oscillospirales; family Acutalibacteraceae; genus CAG-177. The sequence continues at coordinate 466 of JAFWRV010000405.1, read as the reverse complement.
AGCGCTGGCGGAGTGCGCCAGCATAGAAAAGCCGGCAAAGCTTGAGGGAAGACAGATGCTTATGTTTATGGCTCCCAAGGGGACAAAGTAACAAATTATTTACAGGAGGATACATTTATGCCTAAGATCAAGACACACAGCGGCGCCAAAAAGCGCTTCAAGATCTCAAAGAACGGTAAGCCCATGCGTGCTCATGCTTACAAGTCACATATTCTCAACAAGAAGAGCACCAAGCGCAAGAGAAATCTTCGCAAGGTTTCTGTTGCTGACGAAACCAATGTCAGACAGATCAAGAGACTTGTTCCTTACAAATAATATCGACTGATTACGGAGGAAATATAATATGGCACGTATTAAAGGCGCAATAATGACGCGCAAGAGAAGAAATAAAGTTCTTAAACTCGCCAAGGGTTATTACGGATCAAAGCACGCTCTCTTCAAGACTGCAAAGCAGGCTGTTATGAAG
>JAFWRV010000404.1 GCA_017519685.1 Clostridia bacterium | reverse complement strand
GTCGGCTCTCGGCGTTGACCTGATGTCTGTCAGTTCCCATAAAATTCACGGACCTAAAGGAACCGGAGCGCTGTATATACGCAAGGGTGTCCGTCTTCAGCCTCTGCTTTCGGGCGGGGAACAGGAAAAGAAAATCCGTCCGGGAACCGAAGCGATGCCCGCGATAGCGGGATTTGCCGCTGCCGCCGACGCGCTGCCCGATATCAATACCGAGTTCAGCAAGGTTACCGCTCTGCGCGACTATATGGTTTCCGTTTTCAAAAAAGAAGGCGGCATAAAAATCAATTCGCCGGAGGACGCTCTGCCGTTCATCACAAACATTTCCGTTATCGGAGTCAAATCCGAGCCGATGCTCAATTTTCTCTCATCCGAGGGAATCTGCGTTTCATCCGGTTCCGCCTGCTCAAAGGGCAAAAAAAGTCGGGTGCTTACCGAAATCGGTCTTGACAGGGACGCGCTCGAAAGTCCTCTGAGAATCAGTTTTTCAAGATATACGACAAAAGAGGAGATAGATTTTCTCTGCGAAAAGATTTCCGAAGGCAAAGAAAAAATCCGTCACATAAAATAAAGAAAGTACCGTAATTCTATGAAAGAAGTTCTTTTGATAAAAAACGGCGAGCTTGCCCTCAAGGGTCTTAACAGAAGGACCTTCGAGGATATGCTCATCAAAAATATGAAATGGCGGCTCAAGTCAGTCGGCAGATTCACTTTCACACCCTCGCAGTCAACGATAGTCGCTTCCCCCGAAGATGAAAACGCCGACCTCGGAGAAGCGGTTGAAAAGATAAAGAAGGTCTTCGGCATCGCCGCGTTTTCAAGAGCGGCGGCAGTCGAAAAGGATTTTCAGACAGTGCTCCGCAGCGCAGCGGAATACCTTGAGGACAATCTGCTCTCGGCGCGGACCTTCAAGGTTGAGGCAAAAAGATCCGACAAGCGCTTTCCGCTTAACTCCCCCGAAATATGCAGGGAAACAGGCGGCTATCTTCTCGGGAAATTTCCTCACCTGACAGTTGACGTTCACAATCCCGACCTTACGGTCAACATAGAAATCAGAGATACCTGCGCATATATTCACGGCAAGCAGATAAAAGGCGCCGGCGGTATGCCGACCGGCTCGTCCGGAAAGGCGTGCCTGTTGATTTCGGGCGGTATCGACAGCCCCGTGGCGGGTTATATGATGGCAAAAAGAGGTCTTGAGCTGACAGCGGTGCATTTTGCCTCCCCTCCCTATACAAGCGAAAGGGCGGAGCAGAAGGTCCATCAGCTTCTTGAAAAAGTCGCCGTCTATTCCGGAAGAACGGGACTCTGGGTTGTTCCGTTCACGGATATTCAGGAAAAAATCAAGGACGAATGTCCCGAAGATATATTCACGGTCATTATGCGCCGCATGATGATGAGAGTCGCTCAGATTATCGCGGTCAGGGAAAACGCCGGAGCGCTGATAACCGGCGAGAGCGTCGGTCAGGTCGCGAGCCAGACCATGCACGCGATTGCCTGCACGGACGCGGTCTGCGGCATCCCCGTTTTCCGTCCGCTGATAGGTATGGACAAGGACGAGGTTATCGCCGTTTCCCGCAAAATAGACACATTCGATATTTCAATTCTTCCATACGAGGACTGCTGTACGGTATTTACCCCGAGGCATCCGCGCACCCGCCCGACACTCGACTATGTTCTCAACGCCGAAAAGGCGTTTGACTGGGAGCCGATGGTAGCCGCGGCGGCGGAAAATGCAAGATTTGTTCTTATAAAGAGCCTATAATGTTCATAAAGAGGTGGTAAAATGGCAGTATGCGAAATTCTGTCGGTCGGAACCGAAATTCTGCTCGGTGACATTCTCGACACCAACAGCAGGTTTCTTTCAAGAAAGCTGGCGGAAATGGGCATATCCGTTTTACACCGCGCCGCGGTCGGCGACAATCACGAAAGACTTGCCGAAGCGGTATCAACCGCCCTTGACAGAAGCGATATCGTCATCGCGACAGGCGGTCTCGGCCCCACGCCCGACGACATCACCGCGGAGGTTTGCTGCCGCGTATTCGGGTTTTCCCTTGAAGAAAACAAAGAGGTCGCCGATAAAATCAGAGGATATTTCAGCCGCAGGGGAATTGAAATGCCCCTCAACAATCTCAAGCAGGCGCTCGTCCCTGCAGGCGGCACCGTTTTTGAAAACAGGAACGGAACCGCCCCGGGAATGGGAATGAAAAAAGACGGCAAATGTCTTATTCTTATGCCCGGCCCGCCGTTTGAGATGCAGCCGATGTTTGAGGAAAGCGTTGTTCCGTTCATTGAGGAATACCGTTCCTGCACGATAGTTTCACACGAGGTCAGGACAATGGGTATCGGCGAAAGCGCGATGGCTGAAATCTGCTCCGACCTTCTTGAAAGCGCAAATCCCACGGTCGCGCCCTACTGCAAACCGGGCGAGGCGCTTCTCCGGGTCACGGCAAAAGCGGAAACCGCCGAAAAGGCGGATGAGCTCTGCGCTCCCGTTATCGAGGAAATCCGCTCCCGACTCGGGAACGTTGTTTACGGGGTTGACGTTTCCTGCATTGAGGAAGCGGCAGTCGCCCTTCTCAAAGAAAAGAATCTCACCGTGGCGACAGCCGAAAGCTGTACGGGCGGATATGTCGCGAAGAGGATAACGGATATCCCGGGCGCGAGTTCCGTTTTTAAACACGGTGTCATAACCTACGCAAACGAAGTCAAAGAAAAAGTTCTCGGTGTAAAGCATTCCACCCTCGAAAAATTCGGAGCCGTCAGCGAAGAAACAGCGCTGGAAATGGCGGCGGGCATCCGCAGGATTTCGGGCGCCGATATAGGAATATCGGTAACCGGTTTCGCGGGCCCCGATTCCGATGAGGAAGGAAAAGCCCCGGGTCTGATATATATTGCTCTTGACGCAGAAGGAGTCCGGCTTGCGGAGAAAACAGAGACAGGCAGGAACGACAGGGAATATAACCGTTATGTTTCCGCCTCAAGAGCGCTTAATCTGATAAGAAAATACACGGAAGGAGGCGGTCGTCCTTGAAAGGCAACCTGCCCGCGGTAATAGTTTCGGCAATCTGCGCGGCTGCGGCAGTTGTGTTCGCAGTTCTGACTGTTATCAATCTCAAGCCGGAATCCGCGCCCGCCGCGAAACCCGCCGAATCAAATTATGAATTATCCGCCGAAGTGCAGACCGACGCGCTCGGCGCAAGTCTCGCTCCCATCGTTTC
>JAFWRV010000403.1 GCA_017519685.1 Clostridia bacterium | reverse complement strand
TTCTGACAAAGCCGATGAGGTTTTCAAATGAAATCTCGTAATCTCTGAGGATTTCCTCTCTTTCGGTTCCCACCGAGCCGAGAAGCAGAGCGGCGAGCATTCCGCTTCTGTCCTTTCCGAGAAAGCAGTGGAAAATAAGCGGACCCGGCGCTTCTCCTATGACGCGGAACACTTTCGCGAATCCTTCGGCGTAGTTTTCAAGAGCGCCTGTGTACATCTCCCACAGCGGATTTGTCTTTCTCGCGAGATGCGGAGTCGCCTCAAGCAGACTGATATTGTGATAAACAAATTCTGTGCTGTTTCTGAAAAACGAAGGCATCTCCCGCGCCTCGCCGTATCCCCGAAGGTCAATGACGGTTCCGATTCCTTTCTCTCTGAGAAAAGCGAGATCGTTTTCGGTCGGGTCCTTCGGGATGCCGCACCTGAAAATCTTTCCGTATTCCGTTATCCCTCCGGCGCACTTATGACCGCCGAGATCGCGGAAGTTTATTATGTTTTCCGTTTTATAAATCATTCTTCAATGCTTTTGAGCGCTTCGAGTTCTTCCTTGTTGACGCTGATGCGGGCGTCCTTGAGGAGTTTGACATCCTTAACATCGTAGGTTTTGGGAATGCCCATCTGGTTATCGTCGTGAACAACCTTGAGCTTCCCTGTCAGCAGACTGATTTCAACAACCTTTCCCCTGCCGTCGGCGGTTTCAACAATCGCTCCGGGTTTTGGGGTATTCTTGAGAAGATGCTCATAGGTATCCTGCTCATATTTTAGGCAGCACATAAGTCTGCCACAGGTGCCGCTGATTTTTCCCGGATTGAGGGATAAGCCCTGTTCCTTCGCCATTTTAATCGAAACGGGCTGGAAATTTCCGAGAAAACTCTTGCAGCAGAACGGTCTTCCGCAGATTCCGAGACCGCCCAGCATCTTCGCCTCATCCCTGACGCCTATCTGACGCAGTTCAATACGGGTGCGGAAAATACCGGCGAGATCCTTGACAAGCTCACGGAAATCGACTCTGCCGTCGGCAGTGAAATAGAAGATGATTTTTCCCCTGTCAAATGTGTATTCAACATCCACAAGATTCATTTCAAGCTTATGAAACTCAATCCTCTTGCGGCAGGTTTCCATCGCCTCTTTTTCCTTGCGGTTGTTTTCGTTATAGGTCTTTATGTCCTGACGGTTGGCAGGCCTGACAATCTTTTTGAGGGGCTTTACGATTTCCTCGTCGGGCACGGACTTGTTCTCTATAACGACCTCTCCGCATTCCACTCCCCTGACGGTTTCGACAATAGCGTAATTGCCCTTTTCAAATGTCTCTCCGTCGGGATCGAAATAATAAACTTTGCCGGTATCTTTGAACCGGATTCCTACAATTTCCGACATAATTACTCCTGTTCTGTCTCGGCTGATTTGAAAAGTGAACTCAGCCGGGCCAATGTCAAGTTGAGATTTGCGTTTTGCCTGAGCGCCTCCGTGAGAATGTTGACATCGTCAGCAAGTCTCAGCAGAGTCCTCTTTGAAAATTTTGATGCGAGATTGCGGCACAGTTCGGGCGGTTCGCCCTCATAAGCCGAATATTTCACCCGGAGCGTATCCGAGAATATTTCACCGAGTATCGGCAGAGTCGCCGTGAGAAGTTTCTGATCCTTGTCAAAAACTCCCGCCGCCATAACGAGCTCATACCTGTTTCCCAGAGCAAGGCAGACCGCCTCGGCGGCAGCTTCGGCGCGCTCCCGGGAAACCGTATCTTTGACTTCCCTTGTTTCTCCGCCGAGAGTAAACACGCTTGCCCTTGAGAGTATCGTCGGCAGATAAACCGACTTTGTGGAAGCGAGCAGAATGAATATCACATACTCCGGCGGTTCCTCAAGTATCTTTAAAAACGCGTTCTGCGCCTGATCGTTCATAATCTGCGCTTCCTGCAAAATGAATATTTTCAAATCCGATTCGTGAGGGATGATAAAAGCGTTATCCCTGATTTGACGGATATAATCTACAAAGTAAGTTTCGTTTTTTGAACCTTCCTTTTTTTCGGGTTTGAGTATCAGCACATCGGGATGTGTCCTGTGCTCTATTTTTCTGCAGGAGTGACACTCTCCGCACGGAACGGTGTTATTGTCGCGGCACAAAAGCGCCGATGCGATTTTCACCGCAAGGTCAAGCCTCTCTTCCGGCAGTCCTCCCTCCAGAATCACGGTGTGCGGAAACCTGCCGGACAAAAGCGCCCTGTATATCATTTCCTGAGTATGATTATTTCTGTCAAATCCGACAATTTCCATACTTACTCCTTGCTGATATCAAGATTTCTCCTGATGACTGCCTCTCCTCTCCAGCCGAACGCGCGGCCCTCAACGGGAGTGCCGGCTTCTATTTTTCCGTCGGCGGTATTGATGAACTCGCTTATATCGGTTGTATCCGCCGCGCGGTTAAGCGGGCAGACATTCTGGCAGATATCGCATCCCCATATACAGCCGCTCTTTTTTATAAGCTCCTGCTGCCCGGCGGTAAGCTGACCTTTTCTCTGAGTAATATCCGACAGGCAGAGTTCCTTGTTGATTTTTCCGTTGACTATCGCTCCGCAGGGACACGCCCTTGTGCATTCGCCGCATTCAAGGCATCCCCGTATCTCTCCTCCCGAAGACGCGAGAGGCATTGACGTTACTATTTCGCCGAGAAACACAAACGAGCCGTATTTTTCGGTAATCAGAAGCGAGTTTTTTCCGAGGATTCCGATGCCGGCTACGCACGCGGCGCGGACCTCGGGTATCGGGGAATTATCCGCGAAAAAGACAAATTCCTCTTCGGGATATTTCTCCCTGAGTTTTTCCGCCGCCCTTTCAAGACGGGCATAAAGAATATCGTGATAATCGGCAGGCACGGCGTATTTCGAGATGTTTGAATTCTCGTAATACTCCTCCGGCAGAAGATAGGGAAACGCCATTATTATAACCGATCTCGGGTGCGCGGGCAGCCTTGACAGAGCCCTGCATTTAATCAGATTGTCCTGAATTTCCCTGAACGGGCAAACGCCCCAGAGAGGCGAAATATCATTAAGTATTTCTGTCATATCAGTAAAGCGCTATCATAATCGGTAAGGTTATAATTGAAAGAAGACTGACTATCGCGACCGTCTGCGACGCGAGGGAGGTATCTCTCTCGTATTTCGCCGCAAACATTATCGTGTTGTTTGCGGACGGTGTCGCCGAAGCAATCAGCAAAGTGGTTCCGAGCGCCCCGCCGATTCCGAAAAGCTTGAGCGCCGCCAACATCGCAAGCGGCATAAGTATCAGCTTGAACAGAGCGACAAACGGTATTTTTTTATCCCTGAACACCGTTCTGAAATCGGTGTTTGAGATGTATGTTCCGAACATAAGCATCGCGAGAGGCGAATTCATTCCCGAAATCGCGCTGACCGGAGTCAGGATTATACCCGGAACTTTTATTGACAGCATAAACACCGGCAGACCGACAAAAACGGGCAGCACTCCGGGATTTATGATGATTTTTTTAATGTCAATTTTCGCTCCGTTTTCCCTGCCCTTGTTCATCACCCAGACTCCGTAGGTAAAATTGAAAATCTGGAAAGAAATGATGATCGCGGACATATAAAACACGCCCTCTTTGCCGACCACGGCGTCAACAAGCGGAAGGCCCATATATCCGCAGTTTCCGAACATCGCGGCAAATTTATAAACAGACGTTTTCTCCGGAGCGTTTTTGTTGAAAAGAGGAACCATCACGGCGCCGACAACCAAATGCATCAAAATGCCGCCGCCGATTGAAATGAAAAGTCCCTTCAGCGCGGAGATACTGTATTCGAGAGTGAAAAAACTCTGGAGTATCTTCGCCGGTGTGATAACGGTGAAAAGAAGATCGGTGCATTTTCTTGCTGTGCTTTCGATAAAAACACCCGCCTTATCCGCTATCACGCCGATTGCCGCCATAATATAAAGAATTGCAACCTGCTCGGCGGCTATAAGCATATTCTGAAAAAACATTATTCTTCAGCAGCTTTCGTAACAATAATATTGCCGGGGCCGTTTACAACCCTTGTGAGAATCGTCGCGACAATAAACAGTGAAATGAAAAGGTCGCTGACATCCGCGTTTGAAAGAATGTACATACTGTCGGAATTGCCCGTGAGAACGAGAATCGCTCTCGGGATGAAACAGGTTATCGCAAACAGCGCCGCGGGAAGTCCGAACCCCGCAAGCTTCCACTCGTTTCCCTTGCTTTCAACTCCGGAACTCGTCTGGGCGAAAGCCATAAAGAACATTGTCATAAAAGCGAACGCGAGCATTTCGAGAGCAAGATCCGATACCCTGAGATAACTGATTGTTCTCGTGAACCTTGAAACAAGACGGACAACATACCACACTACGGGAGCAAGCATTATAATTCTGAATTTCCCGTTTGTTGACTTGCCGGAAAGGAACAGCACGGCAAGCACGATAAACGTGACGGAGGTGAGAATCCCGAAAACAGCCTGGATAAGGGCTATCCTCGCGACCGCTTCCGCGGGCGCGGTTGATGAAACGGTGTAAGCGCTCGTGTCTATATCGCGCGATCTGTAATCAACAATGACGCTGTAAATAACGGATATTGCCGCCAGCGCCGCCAGAATGCCGCAGCCCGGAAACTTTGTGGGCGTTGCGTCAATTGAAATCTTCTTTCTCTTTGAAAAAGCCGCAATAATAAAAAACAGAACAGCAACGGTGAGAACCGCGTCAAATACGATTACGTTGGCATCGATTTTATTGTAAAAGCCGGTGTTTTTCTCTATGACGGAATAATACTGAATGGTTCTCAGCGGCAGTAAAATTATTGACGACGCGGCGAAAAGAATCGCCTCGAATAAAAAAACGGGATTTGTTTTGTTTGACATAGTTCTGCCTCTTATCTGTCTTTGATGGGAATGTATTCTTCCCTCGATTTGACGTTTTTGTAAGCGGGCCTGATAATTCTTCCGCCCGTAAGCATTTCCTCAATTCTGTGAGCCGACCAGCCCGCGATTCTTGCCGCGGTGAACAGAGGTGTATATAAATCCTGAGGTACTCTGAGCATCTTATAGATAAGACCCGAATAAAGGTCAACATTCGCGCACATGACCTTGGACCCGTTCTTTTCTTCCGCGAAAATACCGGGAGTCAGTTTCTCGACCGTTTCAATCAGACGGAATTCATCTTCATACTCGGTGTTTACCGCGAACTCCTCGGCTTTCTTTTTGAGAATTACCGCTCTGGGGTCGGAAAGCGTATAAACCGCGTGACCCATACCGTAGATAAGGCCGGATCCGTCGCCCGCTTCCTTGCGGAGTATCTTTCTCAGATAATCGGCAACCTGCCCCTCGTCTTTGGTATCGGAAACATTCTCCCTGATATATCCGAGCATCTCCGCGACCTTGATGTTCGCGCCGCCGTGTTTCGGTCCTTTCAGCGAGCCGATTCCGGCTGAAATGATTGAATACGTATCGGTTCCGCTTGAGGCAAGCACCCTCGTTGAGAAGGTGGAATTGTTTCCGCCGCCGTGCTCCGCGTGAATCATCAGGCAGATATCCAGCAGCTTCGCTTCCTCATCCGTGAAACTCTTGTCCGCCCTTATGGCGCGGAGAATGGTCTGCGCGGTCGAGTAATCGGGCTTGAGAGGATGAATGTACATACTCTTTTTATAGAAATTCCTGCGCTTTACCTGATAAGCGTAAGACATAATCACCGGCAGACGCGCCATAAGCTGAATGCACTGCCTTGTGACGTCCTTAATATCCGTGCTTTCGGGGTTTTCGTCGTATGAATAAAGGGCAAGCACAGAGCGCGCCATATTATTCATAACGTTATCGGAGGGAATTTTCATTATCATATCCTCAATGAAATCCCCGGGAAGCTCACGGTATTCGGCAATAATATCGCGGAATGTTTTAAGTTCCTTTTCTGTCGGAAGATTTCCGAAAATCAGCAGCCACGCCACTTCCTCAAAGCCGAAACGGTTTTCTTTGATGCAGGCATTGACAAGATCCGACATTTCCACGCCGCGGTAAATCAGATGGCCCTCCTTGGGCAGCTTTTCACCGTCGTCAATATAATAGCCCTCAACGGAGCAGACATTTGTGACACCTGCCATAACGCCTGTGCCGTCCGCGTTCCTGAGACCTCTTTTTACTCCGAATCTGCTGAAATTTTCGGGTTCTATATAATTGTTTTCAAGTATCCGCCGGGACAGATCGTCCAGTGCCCCGGAGAATGCTTTTGAATCTGTAACGGACATTGGTTTCTCCTTCTTGAGGTTTACCGTTTATTCTTCGGGCATACGCGAGTAAACCTCAAACTTTTTATTTCTCATCCAGAGAGATGTATCAAGACGCAGGGCGAATCCGCAGCAATTCGGAGCCGTCCACTCATAAACGGGCGCTTCGGGAAGACCGAAAGCGGAAAGAATAACCGACATAACGCCGGCGTGTGTGACCATCGCGGTTTCAAACACTCCGCTTTTCATCATTCCGTCAACGATTTTTTCAAAAGAAGAGCAGACTCTTTTTCCGAATTCCGCGCTGCTTTCACCGAACGGAGGCGCCTTTTTGCCTGCCAGCCATTCGGCAAAATCCTCGTTGTTGCGCAGTTCCTCGGCGTTTTTGTTTTCAAATTCACCGAAATTGCATTCGGCAAGTCCTTCGATTATAATCGGGGTTTTGCCCGGGAAAAGCGCGTTCGCGGTTTCCGTGCATCTCTTAAGCGGACTTGAAAAGACCGCCTGTACATCGGGATAAGAATAATCGTCACGCATCTGTGAGAGCTGGGCTCTGCCTTCCTCGGAAAGCGGCACATCGGTATGCCCGATATATCTGCCCTGCTCCGCGCCTTCGGCCTGCGCGTGGCGTATAATATACATTTTGTAACTTTTCATAATCAGTCTATGGATTTATACATTTCGACATATTCTTTTGCGGATTTGCTCCAGCTGTTGTCGCACTTCATCGCTCTCTCAACAAGCGTGGGCCAGTATTCCCTGTCAAAATACGCGGCAAGACCTCTGTGAATGGCGTTGTCCATATCGTAGGCATCATAGCTCTTGAAGGTGAAGCCGTTGC
>JAFWRV010000402.1 GCA_017519685.1 Clostridia bacterium | reverse complement strand
TCGATGATGCCGATGACGGACATCTGCTCGTAGACTTCCTCGACGTGCTTCGGGTCGACGCCCTTGTGGAGCTTGATCAGGTCGTCCAGCGTATAATGCTTGCGGACCTTCATCTTGTTGCAAAGGTCAACCATTTCGGGAGTAAGGACTTCGCGAAGACCCCAGTATTCAGGGTCGTCTGCCGTAACTCCGCCTATTTTATGAACTACAACATCGGTTATCTTTTTACCGAGTTTGGCGTAGCTTTTCTGAAAATCTTTTTCGTTCTGATATTTACTTGTAACAGCCTTGCTCTGCTGAAGCATAAGTTCACCTCTCGTTTAATTTTCGTCTGAACCAGCTTATAAGTTCATCCATGTTGTCACCGGTTTTGGCGGAAACGGCAATAACAGAAGCATCGGGATTTCTTGCGCGTATATTCTCCCTGCACTCATCCATATCGAAATCAAAATACGGCAGAGCGTCTGTCTTGCTGATGACTGCAATGTCGCTGTTCTCAAAAACAAGAGGATATTTCAGCGGCTTGTCATTGCCTTCCGGCACGGAGAGTATTACCATATTTACATTTGCTCCTGTGTCGTATTCGGCAGGGCAGACAAGGTTACCCACATTTTCGAGAAATATGAGATCGAGTCCGTCGCCGAGTTCGGCAAGTCCCTGCTCAGTCATTCCGGCATCAAGATGACACATTCCGCCCGTGTGAAGCTGAATTGAGCGCACACCGGTTTTTTCGGCAACCGTAACCGCGTCCCTGTCCGAGTCAATATCGGCTTCCATAACGCCGATGTTGTAAGACTGCTTGAGAGCATTGATAAGCGCGACAAGGAGCGTTGTTTTGCCGCTTCCGGGTGACGACATAACGTTCACAAGGCAGATATTATGATTGTGCAGGTCGGAGCGAAGCCGCTCCGCCTGCGCGTCATTGTCTTCAAATACACTTTTGGATAAAAGTATCGTTTTAACTTTTTGCATGATTAATTAAAAGAATCTGCCGATAATATCTTTACTCGCGGCGCAGGTGTCTTCCATATCGCCGAAGGAGATAATCTCGCCCGCGTAGTAAGTGTTGAGATTGCCCTGGAGCGCCTCAAGCTTGTCATACCAGCCGTCTGCGTAATCCTTGGAGGAAACGTGCGGGCAGTAATAAACTTCCTGAGCATAGAGCTTTTCCTTGATGGGGAATCCGACTTTTTTCATATCCTCATCCATTGTCTTCATTACGGTGTCATAGTCAACGTCCGGTGTGCCGGTATGATTTGCGAGTGCATAGACGGTAGCCGGGCAGTCTCTGTCAAGATGCTGCCATCTGTTGTAATAAACCATGGCGTGACCGAGTCTTTCGGGAACCATATTGTCAACCATATAGCCGGAGATGTTGGGGCTCTTTCCGGGCTCGAATGTCGCGATATAATCGCAGTATCTTTCGTGAATAATCTTGCTGAAAAGATTTTTCTCCTCGTCGGTAGCGTCAGCGTAATCCTTGAAATAATCAAGGGGAGTTGTAACGATAAGCTTGTCAAAGGTTTCGGTGCTTTCTTCACCGTTTTTCCTGACAGTGACGTTAATCTTGCCGTCGGGACGCTCGACTTTTACAACCTCGGTTTCAAGAACCGCGGGATGCTTGAGCTTTTTGTTGACATGCTCGTATATTTCCTGAGTACCGTCCTGCCAGGTCCAGAGTTTCATATTGACAAACTCAAGAGCGGTGGTAACATCGAGATATTTCATTACAAGAGCCGCGGGAATTTCATCAAAGAAACCGTAGCCGAATGATGTGAACGGGGCAATCCAGATTCTCTGAACTTCTTCAACGCCGTTCAGTTTACAGAATTCGGAGAAGGGCAGCGCAAGATCCTTGAGATTCGGGTTCGTTCCCTTGATATAATTGGGGAAGGAACTTTCTTTTGTGGCTCCGCAGTAACCGTCAACGCCTTTGGAAATACCATAGTATTCGCCTTTCGCAACGCCTAAATGGCCGTAGCAGTCGTATCCGACATACTTGGTCTGCATAAGCTCATTGAGCTTTTTCATCTGCTTTTTAAGTTTAAGCAGCTTGAGGGTTTTTCCGATGGAGAAATCCACTTTCGGCTCAAACGGATGTTCAACCTTTCCGTCAAGAGCGCGGAACTCTCTTCTCATATTGGGCTCGCCGGGTTTGAAATCCGGACCCTTATGATAATAGCTGCCGAATTCTTCCATTTCACTTACGGCGTGATAGGTGATAGCGCCCATAATAGCGCCTGTTTCAAAGCTTCTTTCTTCTTCTTTGCCGTTGTGGTTTACTTTGATTTTGGGTGACCAGCATTTGCCGCCTACCTTGTTGAGCTTCTCATAAATAACATAGTCTGAGTAACCCTTCTTTTCAAGGTACATGGCGCATGAAAGTCCGGCAGGACCTCCGCCGATGATGCAGATTTTTTCGTTTTTGTCAGCCATAGATATTTCTCCTATCTGTATTTTTAATCCCTGCGGATTTTTTTGATTGCTTCGGTTTCGATGTATTGCTTCAGTTCCTTGATGCCGGTACCGTCCGGCGCCGATGTGAAAAAGACTTTTGCGTTTTCATTGCGTTTTCCGATATTCTTGACCGCGCTGTCACAGTCAAAATCAAATATCTGAGCAACATCCAGTTTGGTGATTGCAACCGCGGAAGCGACTTCAAACATAAGCGGATATTTCAGCGGTTTGTCGTCGCCTTCGGGA
>JAFWRV010000401.1 GCA_017519685.1 Clostridia bacterium | reverse complement strand
GGCAGGGATTGTTTTTCGTTCTTCTGCAGAGAATCTGGATTGAACGGTAAATCTCGTTTTCGCGTCCGATTATACGGTCAATCTGTCCGTTCCTCGCCTTTTCGGTAAGATCGGTACAGAACTGGGTCAGATACTTTCTCTTTTTCGCCGCTTCCTTTTTTCCCTTTTTACCGAACATCTTTTTCTTTTCCGTTTCGGAATCGCTCTGCGTTTTTTCGATTTCGGAATTTTCTTTATCGCCCATCATGGCGCTGAGGTTTTGCATAAACGGCATTGTTCCCGCGCCGCCGGGCTCAAACGAGCCGTTTTCAAACATTTCGTTGAACTGCTCGCTGACCTCGTCAAATTCGTCCTCGGATATACCCATGGACTGGATTATCTGCCTTATCGGCCCGATATTGAGATCCATCGCGCATTTAAGACAAAGTCCCTCCTGCGTTGTCTTTTCGCCCTCGACTTTTGTCATGAAAAACATCGCGGGGCGCTGTTTGCATTTTGAACATAAAACCTGTTTCATTCTGTTATCCTCTTTGAATTACTGTTCCGCGTTTCCGCTTTCACTCAGTTTCTTTGCTTTCTTGTCTTTAAGCTGCTGTCTTACGCCCGGCATATAGCCGCAGAACGCCACAAGAGTGAGAATCGCGGCAATACATACGAGAACAATCATCACGGGCGTGGGAATAGTGAAATATTTGCCGAATATTCCGATGTCGGGTCCGAAAGCGATGATGCCTATCATTATCACATAAAACGCGAATGTCGCAACCTTGCCGGGCATCTCGGCGGCTCCGGGCTTGAGCCCGAGAATAATCATCGCGAGACCGCCTAAAACCATAACCGCTTCCTTGAGAAGAAATACTATGAACACAAGTGAAAAAGCGTGTATGGTGGGATCCTGTGATTTTCTGAATGTTATCAGAAGAACCACCGCTATCGTAATCTGCGTAAGCTTATCCGCGACGGGGTCGAGAATCTTGCCGAGCTCGCTTATCTGATTGAATCTGCGGGCAATCTTGCCGTCGAAGAAATCGCTGAGTCCCGAAAGAGCGAGTATGAAAACGCTCCATCCGTAATATCCGTTCATAAACAGTACCGCGAAAGCGGGTACCATCAGAATTCTGAGAAAAGACAGCAGATTAGGCACCGTCTTCCAGTTTGCAAAAAGCACTTTAAGTTGTTCTTTCATATTTCCTCCTAAAAAATAAGCTGAAGTTTTTCATATATCCACGCGAGGACTTTCGCGTCACCGACAGCCGCGGCAAATTTCGTGCCGGGCAGAAAGTCCGCGGCGGTAATCATAACCACGACCGAAAAGGCGGCGACTATAACTCCGAGTATCGCTCCGGCGACCGCTCCGAGTCCCTCATTCGCGTCGCGTATCAGCGGCAGTTTGAGAATAAGATCCGCGACCTTTGAAAACGCCCTGCCGATAACTTTCGCGAGGACCAGAATAATCACAAAAGCGATGACGGAAAACAAAGGTTTGACAAACATTGACTCAGCCGATAAAGCGATTTTTTCGCTCACCGCCGATATCGTTTCGGGAGATACAAGTCCGTCCGCGGATAATCCGGCTCCCTTTGCCGCCTCCGTGAGCAGGGCGGGAAGGATTTTGCTTATTTCCGCCGTTCCTCCGGCAATCCCCGAAATGAGTTTCTCCGATATGGAGTTTACGAATCTTTCGTGAAAGAAGTTCGCAATCACGAAATCCGCCGCTTCGGACGAATACTCTCTCGCAAATATAACCCCCGCTACGGTCATGATAAACTGGATAACCATTGAGGCAAAGCCCCTGATTTTTCCGGCTATAACCGAAGCAATCAATATTACAAACGGAACCGCGCTTAAAATGTATCTGAGATTTTCCATAACAGCCACCTCTAATAAGAATAGATTGAGCCGTTCTCAAGAGTATAAATGCCTGTGTTGGAAATGTGCACGGTTCCTACATTATGCTCGCATTCATAGCTTCTTCTTTTGCTCCCGGCAGGCGACAGAATATCCACAGTGCTGCCGTTTGAGAAAGCAAGCTTCTTTCCTTTGATATCCGCGCTCGCGGGCATATAGTCAAGCTCAAATTCCTTATATGCCTTTCCGTAAGACGGAATATATGTCACGTTGACCTTCGCTCCGCCGAATTCCTTGTAGCACAGAAGAACATTTCCCTCAGCGTCGCAGTCAACATTATAAAGGGCGTCGTCGGCGTATTTAATCTCGGTTATGATTTCGCCCTTACGGTTGAGCGTTACGGTTCTGTTGTCGCCGACAGCCGTGATTTTGTTGTGAGAGGTGCAGAATACCTTGAGTATCGCGGTGCCCTCAAGCTTAATGTCAAAATCCGCTTCGGTCCTGTTTGTTCTGAACATCAGGATTCTCGAATATATTTCCGCGTTCTTGACTCCCACTGCCGACACAAGCACTTTTTTGCCGCTGTCGGACAGAGCAAGGGAGGAAACATATTCCTTTGAGCACTGCCATTCAAAATCAAGCTTGTGACGGGGCGTATAAACCTTGACAACGCTCTGTGTGCTGTCATCGGAACACGAAAGCGCCACGGTACCGTTTGTGCCGACAGACGCCGTCACTATCGGGCTGTCTTCGGCGAACTCCGCGAGGATACCCGTCCTGCTCAGAAGATAGGCGTTTCCCTGCGTGTTGCTGTAAACAAAAGCGCGCCCGTTAAACGTCACAACCTTCGTATCGCCCCAGTCAAGATGAAGTTCATTTAATTTATCGGCGTCCTGTGAAAGAACGACCACTCCGCCGCTGCCGACTATCAGCGGCTTGTCGCCGATAACAGACAGCTTGTCGAGCGAAAGCTCATCCTCATTATACGGATAGCCCTTGCTCTCGCCGATGGTCTTGGGCACGGAATAAACGCTGTCCATTATATTGGAACGTCTTACTTCGCCCTCACAGGCAAGTATGACAGCAAAAATACATAGCACCGCAACAATGATACCGGGTATTCTCAGTTTCCTGTAAACTTTTCTCGCTGTTGCTTTTTTCTTTTCCTTATGAAAATCAACTGTGTTTTTTGCAGGCATCATATCACCTCTCAGTACACAATTTTATTCAGAAACAATCCTTCCGGCGGAGCGGTTATACCCGCTCTCTCCCTGTCGCGCGACTCTATGATATCTCCGACGCTTTCCGTTATCTTACCGCAGGAAATACCGAGCAGCGTGCCGACCATGATTCTGACCATATTATATAAAAATCCGTCCGCTTCAACTCTGAACGTCACCATATCGCCGTCACGCTCAAGCCCCGCGTAAGAAACCGTTCTCACTTTATCTTCAACACTGCTTCCCGCAGCGCAGAAAGCGGAGAAATCGTGAGTTCCGGTGAATTCCTTCGCGCAGCGGCTGAGAAAAACCTCGTCGAGCGGATACTTGTGGTGAAGCGAATACTTATAAAGAAACGGATGTTTGTTTTCCGAATTCCAGATCTGATATATATACTCCTTTGACTTGCAGTCATAACGGGCGTGAAAATCATAACCGACCTCGGCGCAGGATTTCACCGCTATGTCATCGGGCAGCACCGCGTTCAGCGCCCCGGTGAGTTTACCGCAGTCAATTTCCTTTTCCGTTCTGATATTGCAGCAGTACATATTGGCGTGAACTCCCGAATCAGTCCGCGAGCAGCCCGTTATGTTATCCCTGACTCCGCAGATGCGCTCGTAGGCATCCTGCAGAGTCTGCTGAACCGTAATTGCGTTTTCCTGCACCTGCCAGCCGTGATAATTACTGCCGTCAAATGAAATCGTGAGTAACAGATTACGCATATAAAATCTCCGTAAAATCAGATAACCTTTTTGAAGAAGATGTTGAGTGTTATCACTCCCGCAAGCACGATGAGACAAATCACAAGACACGCAATATCCCTGCCCGCGAGTTTCATCTGCTTCATCCTCGTTCTTCCCTCGCCTCCGGTATAACAGCGGCAGGTCATCGCGAGAGCGAGTTCGTACGCTCTTCTGAACGAAGAGACCATAAGGGGAATGAATATCGGTATCAGCGCTTTCGCGCGCTGAAGTATTCCTCCGGTTTCAAGGTCTGCCCCTCTTGCCTTCTGAGCGTTCATTATGCGGTCTATCTCCTCAATCAGAGTCGGGATAAACCTCAGCGCGAGCGTCATCATCATCGCAAGGGTGTGAACCTTTATATGAAACACCTTGAGAGGCGAAAGCAGTCTTTCAAGCGCGTCGGTCAGCATCGTCGGTGTCGTGGTGTATGTCAGAAGTGAGCTGAGAACGACCAGCGCGATTATCCTGATGACGGTAAATACCGCCGTGTTGACACCTTTTTCGGTCACTTCAATCTTCCACCAGGAAAAATAAGTCTGACCGCCCTTTGAATAAAAGACATTGAGTACAGCCGTGAAAATGAGAATTATCAGCACGGGCTTTATACTTTTGAGTATCATTTTAAGCGGCACCGTCGAAAGCAGCGCGGCAACGAGCGTGAACAGAGTCATCAGCCCGAGCGCGGGAAAACTCTTGCATATAAAAATGACGATAATCATCCCGAAGGTCGCCGCAAGTTTCATTCTCGGGTCCATACGGTGCAAAACGGATTTGCCGGGATAATACTGCCCGAAGGTGATGTCACGGACCATCAGCGGCACCCCCTTCCGATGAGATTGAGGATTATCTCGGCTCCCTTTTCAACCGAATACACATTTCCGGGAACGTCGTAACCCATATCGTGAAGTTTTGAAAATATCTGTGTTATTTCGGGAACGTTCAGTCCCATTTTCCTGAGTTCGTCGCTGTGAGAATAAACCTCGTCAACAGTACCGTCAGCCGCGATTTCCCCGTCATTGACAACGATTACTCTTTCCGCGACTCTTGCGATATCCTCCATACTGTGAGAAACAATCACGACGGTGCATCCGGTTTTTTCACGGTAGTTCTGTATGAGTTTAATAAGTTCTTTTCTGCCCGAGGGGTCAAGTCCCGCCGCGGGTTCGTCAAAGACAAGCGTCTGCGGCTTCATCGCCATAACTCCGGCAATAGCCGCCCTTCTCTTTTCTCCTCCTGATAAATCAAAAGGAGATTTATCAAGCATCTCTTTCCTGAGGCCTGTGAATTCAGCCGCTTCAAGCACGCGCTCTCTGACCTCTTCGGGAGAAAGCTTCATATTTTTCGGGCCGAATGAAATATCGGCAAAAACCGTCTCCTCGAAAAGCTGATATTCAGGATACTGGAAACACAGCCCTACTTTGAATCTTGAGCCGCGGAGCGTTTCTTTGCTCTGCCATATATCCTCGCCGTCAACAAACACGTTGCCTTCAGCCGGTTTCAGTAGACCGTTGAAATGTGAAATCAATGTGCTTTTGCCGGAACCCGTATGGCCGATAATACCGACCATCGTTCCTTTTTCGATTGCCAGATTCACATTTTTGATTGCCGCCACCTGATTGGGTGTTCCCTCGGAATAATAATAAGTGAGATTTTTTACTTCTATCGCGTTGCTCATCCGGCGGCACCTCCAATCAAAGAGGCAATCTTTTCAACCGCTTCCCCGACACTGAGCACGCAGCCGTCGATTCCGACAAGACGGCACAGCTCCGTTGACTGCGGAACGTCAAGTCCGTGAGAGCGCAGAAAATCCGCCTTTGAGAATATTTCGGCAGGCGTTCCCTCGTCAATTATCCTGCCGTTGTCCATAACAATAACCCTGTCGGCAAGCACCGCTTCCTCCATAAAGTGTGTTATCAGCACAACGGTAATACCCAGCTCTTCATTAAGACGGCAGACAGTCTTCATTACTTCGCTTCGTCCCATAGGGTCGAGCATCGCAGTCGGTTCGTCAAGAACGATGCACTCGGTCTGCATCGCGAGCACGCCCGCTATCGCGACTCTCTGCTTCTGCCCGCCCGAAAGACGGTGCGGCTCTCTTTCGCGCATTTCATACATATTGACGCTTTTAAGCGCCTCATCAACACGTCTGCGGATTTCGGACGGCTCCACTCCGAGATTCTCGGGGCCGAACGCGACGTCATCCTCAACAATCGTGGCAACTATCTGATTATCCGGATTCTGGAAAACCATTCCGACAATACGGCGCACCTCGTCGCCCTTTTCCTCGGTGTCGGCGACAATGCCCTTGACGGAAACGGTTCCCTCTGTCGGCTCATAGATTGCGTTGAGCAGCTTTGCGAGCGTACTCTTTCCCGAACCGTTATGTCCGAGAACGGCAACAAATTCGCCTTTATCTATATGAGTACTTACATTACTGAGCGCGGTGTATCCGGGAGCGCCTTCCTCATCCGGCTCATAAACATAGGTAACATTATTGACTTCAATCAGTTTTTCGCTCATAAAACTATCCTTTATTTTTTCCAGATTGCGCTTGCTCCGCACGGAAGAATTCTTCCGGGTTTCGATGAAACGGGCAATCCTATCTCGTCGCTTTCAACCGTTCCTCCGAACTTTTTGCCGACGGTTTCGGCGAGAATGTATTCCATAACGCTCGGGGAAAGTCCCGTCGTATAGGAATTCACAAGCACGGTAAGGGAATTTTCATTGAGCAGCCCGGAAACCTCTGAGATGAATGAGTAAATCTCATCCTCAAGCTTCCAGACCTCGCCTCCCGGTCCCCTGCCGTATGACGGCGGATCCATAATGATAATATCGTAGGTGTTGCCTCTGCGTATTTCACGCTGAACAAATTTTATGCAGTCATCGACAAGCCACCTGACCGGGCGGTCCGCCACGTGCGACGCCGCGGCGTTTTCCTTTGCCCACAGCGTCATACCCTTCGAGGCATCGACATGGGTTACCGAAGCGCCCGCGCTGAGCGCGGCAACAGTTGCCCCGCCTGTATAGGCAAACAGGTTGAGAACTTTCACAGGACGGCCGGCGTTTTTTATAATATCGCCGATCATCTTCCAGTTCACCGCCTGTTCGGGGAAAAGGCCGGTATGCTTGAAGCCCATTGTCTTTATATTGAATTTCAGATTATCAAGCTCTATCTGCCACACATCCGGCATCTTTTTGCAGACCTGCCAGCTGCCGCCGCCCGTATTCGAGCGGTTGTAAATCGCGTGGGGCGAATACCAGAGCGGATTCTCCTTCGGCGTTTTCCATATAACCTGCGGGTCGGGTCTTATCAGGATGATATCCTTCCAGCGCTCGAGGCGCTGACCGTCGGCGC
>JAFWRV010000400.1 GCA_017519685.1 Clostridia bacterium | reverse complement strand
TACAAGTGTCAGGATAAAATGTTTGCCTATCTGCACAAGGAAAATCCCGAAATACCCGTTCACTATGAAGGAGTAATCAGAACAGAGAGACATTCTTATGATGTTGTTTCCGAGATGTACACCAATCATAAGGATCTTGAAAAATGCGGCAAACACACAAGAGGTCCGAAATACACTCCCAAGCCCTTCTATCTTTGCGAGTACGCGCACGCAATGGGCGAAGGCCCCGGCGGATTGGAAGAATACTGGGAGATAATCTATAAGTATGAAAATCTGATGGGCGGATGTATCTGGGAATGGGCAGACCACTCCTACTACAATCCGAAGGCAAAATATAAATTCACCTACGGCGGAGACCACGGTGAATGGAGACACGACGGATGCTTCTGTGTTGACGGTCTTATGTATCCTGACAGAAGAATGCATACCGGCGCGCTCGAAATGAAAAATGTTTACAGACCTGTCAGAGCGTCATTCAGCAAAAACACTCTCACGTTTGTCAATACAAACAGATTCAGGAATACATCTTACCTGACCGCGGTTTGGGAAGTTGTTAAAAACGGCAATATTCTTCTTGCAACCGACAGCGTTGTGCTTGATATCGAACCGTGTGAGTCAATGGATATTCCCGTTAAATTCAAAGTTCCGAAAGATAAATGTGATATTCATATTAATGTTTATTACTATGACGGCGATAATGAAACAGCATTTGAGCAGATTGCTTATTCAGAAAAATACAAACCGGAGCTTCCCACATCCGCCGATAAGCTTACCGTCAAGGACAGTGATGAGCTGCTGACCGTGTTCTATGATAACGGAAAGATTGATTTCTGCAAAAAGTGCGGACAGATAAAGAGCTTTACAGCCGGCAAGAAAGAACTTATAAATCAGAAACCTGCCGGAAACAGAGGACTTGTTCCGAATATTTACAGAGCTGTCACCGATAATGACTGCCGCAAATGGGACGGCTGGAGGCAAGCCGGATATAACGATTATCAAAACGAACTCAGCGACTTCAGATTTTCAAAATCCGGTCAGAATGTAACAGTTGATGTTCTCTATAAACTGAAAAGCAGCAAAACAATTGCGGAAGTATCCATCAGCTACAAAATCAAACCTGCAGGAGTAATTGAAGTTAAAACCTCATTTGTTCCGAAAGCATTCAAGACCGTTGCTAAAGATATGCCGAGATTCGGTCTGACACTTGAGATGCCTCCCGCGTATTCGGAAATCGAATACTTCGGCAGAGGTCCTGTTGAAAATCTTCCGGATTTCTTCGCTCAATCAATCACCGGTGTTTACGACACAAATGTTGATGAAATGTATGAGCCTTATATCAGACCGCAGGAAAGCGGTAACCGTTGCGAAGTAAGATACGTTAATGTAACCGACGGTAAAGGCAACGGCCTTAAGTTCGCCTATAAAGACAAGTATCTAATCTTTAACGCAAGAAGATATACACAGAACCTTCTTGAAAACGCCGGTCACATTGAGGATCTTCATGACGAAAAAACCATCGCTGTCAATATCGACGGATTCATCCGCGCGGCAGGAACGGCAAGCTGCGGCCCCGATGTACTCGATAAATATATTATCGACGGCAGTAAAGGTCTTGAATTCTCATTCTATATTATCCCGTTAAAGAAATAATCCGATAAATATATAAGTATCCCGTAATTCAGCATCTAGTTGAATTACGGGATATTTTTCATTTTATATTGTTTCGGTTATTTAACATCAATTGTTTTACTTCCCCACTTGAAGCCGCTGAACAGGAATGAGAAAAACGCGGAAATCTTCGCTATGAAACTGCTGTCAACATTTATTTTAACAACGCTGTTACCCATTACATTTCCGGCGCTGTCAGTAAATGCAACACTAATTTCCCTGCTCTCTTTCATCTGGCCGAGGTCAACTGCATTTGTAAACTCATACTTTCCGGTCGAGGGTATCGTTGTTTTATCGACAGTCATAACAATATTTTTGGGAACATTCCTTGCCGTAATATTCAGTTTAACACTTTCATTGTATTTGGCGTTATATTCTCCGGAAGCAGGAAGCTTCATAAGCTCAACATATTCAGCTTTAATATATCCGGAAAGATATACCGTAATAAGAATATTGGTCCTGACTGTTATTCTGTACCAATCGCCCTCGGCGTTTGATACTTTTTCGTGAATATAAAATCCGTCAAATTCTTTAACTCCGGTAACTCTTTCTCCGAGAAGAGTCGAAGGAAGTTTACGGACATTAACCGTAGCCGTTGACATACCGATATCAAAAATTACATCTGCTGCGGTTTTTGGAATATAACCTGTCTTGCCGTTTGCCGAAATATTATACCAGGTAACGCTGTCCTTGGTAACGTAATCAAGTATTTTTACAAAAGCATATTCGTTCAGATGCATAACCTTATCGGATTTTGTTGTTGCCTCTTTACGGACATCAACCGACGATCTGATAATGGCAGGTTTGTTTTTAACGTCGGTATAGTCGGCAGATGCGTTGACTGAAAACGCCATAATGCTGAAAATAGTTACAACTGCAAGAATAACCGCTGTGATTTTTCTTGAATTTCTCATGTGATTTCCTCCTTATTCCATTTAAATAAAATTCTTAATATATGAAATTGAACTGTCTATATGGGAACGGTCCCTGAAAATATGCCCCGCTCCGCTTATTACTTTCAATTCGGCATAAGAACCGTTTTTTTCAAAAATCTCTTTTGCTTTTTCCGAATAACTTATATCGACAATATCGTCTTTATCGCCGTGTATCAGAAGAACTCTGCCGTTATAATTGCCTATTTCCTCATACGGATATATTTCAGCCGCGTCAAGAATATAATTCCGTTTCATTCTGAAAAGCGGACAGGATACTTCCTCCGGAATATTGACACAGTCAAATGTTGCCCCGGGAAGTTTTCCGTTTCGCAGATAATCCGGAATGCAGAATCCTGCGTACTGAAGTATCAATGACTCTGTTTTTATATTTTTCTGCTCCGAAGCGTAAAGGGCGGATATCAATCCTCCCTGACAGTTTCCCATCAGAATAACGGATCCGTCTTTTATGAACGGTAATGATAAAGTGTAGTTAACGACTGCGTCGAGATCTTTCTTTCCGCTTGAAAGTGTCATTCCTTCGTCTTTGTCATAAAAATTATACACAAAGGCGGCATAACCGATATCGGCGAATGCCTCGGCATAAGGTAAAGAAAACTTATAATTAGTCTTGTATTCGTGGCTGATAATGACCGGCGTCAGTTGCTTTTCTTCATAATCACCGGGCAATAACACTTTACCAACTATTTCTTTACCGTCTCTGTCAATTACAAAATCCTTTATTGTCAAATCTTCACCCTGCAAATCTGCTGACAGTTTTTTCAAAAGTATCGGCAATGACTTTCTGACTGTTTATGCCCATTGAATTGGTTTCGTGATAATGATTAAGTCCGTTTTTATCTTTGACCCCGTTAAGAAACGGCTGAGTGGGATTGAGAATAAAGTCATTCGGCGGTACAACATATCCGGTCATATCATTTGAATTTCCGAATACCACAAGATCTCCGTCACCGCATATTTCGCAGAGAGG
>JAFWRV010000399.1 GCA_017519685.1 Clostridia bacterium | reverse complement strand
GGGAGATAAGAACGCATTTAACGATATTTATGAGATGACTTACCGTAACGCTCTTTTCACCGCCAAAAAACTGCTTAACGATAATGAAGATGACGCCTGGGATGTAATTCAGGAGAGTTATATGCAGGTGCTCAATAAAATTGAAACTCTTGAAAATCCCGATGCCTTCAGCGGCTGGTTCAATATGATAATTGTCAATAAGGCAAAGGAGTTTCTGAGAAAAAACGGCAGAATCAGCAAAAAAACAATGTCGTTTGATGATGTTAAGGTTGATTCATCCGATGACGAAAATCTGACACTTGATAATGTTATTGAAGATGAGCAGCAGGAGCTCGAACTGATTTCTTCTCCCGAGCAGAAAGAACTCAGCAAAGATATTATGGCTCTTATTGACGCGCTCGGCGATGACAGGCGTGAGGCTATTCTTCTTCATTATTTCAATGATATGTCCGTCAAGGATATCGCCGCTTCTCTCGGAGTCAATGAAAATACGGTTAAAAGCCGTTTGTTCCAGGCAAGGAAAGAACTTGAAAAGGGTGTCAGAGCGCTCGAAAAGAAGAAGGGAAAGCTGCTCGGCGTTACACCGATTTCCGCGGTTGTCTGGGCTCTCAGATTTACCGCCGCGCATTCCGCGATTTCTTCCTCGACCGCGGCTGCCACGCTCTCGGCTGTTACCGCAGGTACTGCGGCAGGCGTCGCGGCTTCCGCGGGAGGTACCGCCGCCGGCGTCGCGGGAACGTCAATTGCCGCTAAGATTATCGCAGGCATTGTCGCCGCTTCCCTGGTCGGCGGAGGAGTCGCCGCGGGCGTCGGAATCAGGCGTAATGTGAAGGAAAAACCCTCTGCTCCGGCTGATGAGTCAACCTCGTATAATCAGAATGTTGACGATGACCGTAGTGACGGCTCCCCTGAAAAAGGCGAAGAATTCACGGTTTCCGACGGAAAGCTGTCTGACACCGCATATCAGACCGAGGAGCTCAGATACGGTGTTAAAGTCAGCTCACAGAATTATGTTTACAAAACCGGAAACGGAACCGATTCAGTCAGGTCGATTGATGTCTTTGACCGCAGCAGTTTCAAAGCGTCATATTCCGATCTTGTACCCAATGTTAAACAAAACAGGACTAAATACTCATCCGAAATAAGTACTGTTCTCAGCGGCATTAACAGTCAGGTTTCATCGCAGACGCCTTATGTTGAAGACCCTGTGCTTTCCGAGCAGGCGGGTGTCAGAGCTGAAGAAATCGCGTGGTCGGGGATTAATAATTCAATCCGTCCCGACGGTACAAATTATGTGACCGTATTTGAAAGAAACGGATTTAACTCCGGAACAAGATTTGAAAGCCGTGTCGTCGGCGCCGCGAGCGCGGATGATGCGCTGAAAATCCTGAATTCCAACGGTGAAATGAAAAAAATTAAAAACACCGCTTTTGAAAAAATCGGGATAGGTGTTTCACAGGATCCCGAAACCGAAAAACTTGTTTTTGTCATTCATGGTTATTCGGATGAGAAATCCGGCGCGCCCGAGACAAATGCCGCCGATGAAATCAGTTATAAACTTGAACAAAGCAGTAATGAGCTTATCGGTAAACTTACCGATGAGGAAGCGATAGAAGAATTTGAACAGTCTGTTTATTCGATTCCCATTCTCGGAGATATATTGGGCTTTGATTTGCCTGATGATTTTCTTGTAAACGGTTTTTCATCAATTGTTGATTCAATAAATGACAGCATAGGAAAAATACTCGAAAGATTG
This sequence comes from Clostridia bacterium, assembly GCA_017519685.1. GTDB lineage: Bacteria > Bacillota > Clostridia > Oscillospirales > Acutalibacteraceae > CAG-177. Next base: position 1,223 of record JAFWRV010000399.1, on the reverse strand, counting down.
TCTAACTGGTGGTAATTATGAAAAAATTCAAATCGTTTGTATCTTTGCTGATTGCAGCGTTAATTTTATTCTCTCTCTCATCAACGGCATTCTCTGAATATAACAAGGTGTTTATCAATGATAAATATGTGACCGAGGTTGAAAATCAGGGATCTGCCAAAGACTGTATTTATTATGCTCTGCTTTCCGCCGCGGGAAGCTATTGTATGAAATATTACGGTATCACGGCTTCACAAGCGAATTTCAGCGAGAACAGGCTGAAAGATTCTGTCGGCGAATACACAAATTTCGGCTATGTTCTTTATGAATCCGTTAAACAGCCGGTTGGTTCGGATTATTTCATTTCCGGTATCGAAAGTCTTACCGGCCGCGGTGAAAGATACATTAAACAGAAGATTAAAGAGAACGGTGCGGTCTGCGCCGCTTTTGCCCTTCCCGACGGCGGCATGACAAATGAAAATTATTACGATAAAGAAAAAGCGACCTTTTACTGCCCGGAGAAATCCGCAAACGGCAAGGATTATCACGCGGTCTGCATTGTCGGCTGGGATGATGATTTTGCCTTTGATGACTTTAAATGCAATACAGAAAACGGCGCGTGGCTCTGTAAAAACAGTTACGGCGGAGATTACGGTGACGGCGGATATTTCTGGCTTTCTTACGGCTGCAAATTCACTTATGCCGCAGCGGTTGAGGTCTCTCGGATGACCGGTATTACCGCTGAAAGCGCCGCCAATATCAATAATATTTCCGAATCTGCTTTTCCGTTTCTGAATACCGGTTATATTACTTCAGCCGGATTCAGATTTTACAGAGGCAGCGACGAAGCTGAAGTTACTGTTTTCGTTAACGGAAAAACCGCTGTCAATCAAAAAATGAAGCTTGTGAACGGATATAATTTTATTGAATTTCCCGAACCGGTAAAAACCGGCAGTATAATTGTTAAGGTTGACTGCGAAACTGTGCCGTCAAATTCGGTAATCTGTTATGTTACGCTTATTAAATCCTTTTACGATATCGACCGGAAGCCGCCGGTTGTTGATGACAGTTGGATTGTTGAATTAAATGAAGTTACATTTTTTTTAAGCGGTGATGTTTTTTCAGCTTCCTCATCACGCAATATAATCCATAATGTTAAATACGGAAGCAGCGATAACAATTATATTATTACGCCTTGCGACGGCTACGCTTTCGCTAGAAAAATCAGTTTTAAATACCCTGAT
>JAFWRV010000398.1 GCA_017519685.1 Clostridia bacterium | reverse complement strand
TCAAAAGCGGTCTTGAGGAATCTGTGGTCATCGTTCCAGTTCATAAGGGTATCAAATCTGACCTCGGCGGTATCCGCAAAGAAAATCATATCCTGAACTATTGATGACTTGGGTGAAATCGAATACTTGCTGCGGATAATCGCGGCAACGCTTCCCACGGAAATAACCTTTCTCTCAAGTAAATCCGAGGTGTCACGGAACTTGAGCTCAAGGTCCGCGTCAACATCCCAGTTATCCCAGTCGGCGGGAAGATCTTCCGCCATAAGGAAGGTGTTGAAAGAATATCCGTCGCCTTTAAGCTGACGGCCGCTTCTCTTATCAATAAACGAGGAAATATATCCCTTTTCGTCAAATACCACGTCGGCTGAGGGAGTTGAAAGCGAATCGCCGTCAATCACGAACGCGCTCTGCGCGTCACACTCGCCTTTTATGAGTTTAATCTTAACACTTGAAAACGCGGGAACGGTGATTCCGCTGAGAATAAGAATATTTTTGCCGTCGATATCAACATATCTCTGCTGCTTGCAGTCACAGTCGGCAACCATTCCTTCCTCGCACTCGATGAATACGGGGTCGCATCTGTCGAACGAAAGAGTGTTTATAATGCTTACGCAGTCGCCTTCACCCTTCACGGCTTCGGCAATAAGCTTTGCCGAGGTATCAATTACCTTACCCGTCTGCTCAAGCGAAAGAATGTGAGCCGAAGGGATGCAGGTGCCGGGAAGAAGATCGTGGAACTGGTTTAAAAGAAGGTCTTCATAAAGCGGATGGATTGCTTCGTCGCTCGCGACCGCTCCGTCGCGCACCGCGTTTGAAACGGTGAGATACTCGAGATTGCGGAGCGTGAGTTCCGCTTTTCTGTTATTGCGCTTGATATTGTGCTGGTTTGTAAGGGTGCCTCTGTGAAGCTCGAGATAAAGCTCTCCCTTATATGTGTCGGGATTGACAACATCCTTTTCGAGCTTCTGCATAAAGTCGCCGACTCTCATGTGCTCGCTCTTCGGAACACCGTTGAGGTCCTTGCATCTGCGCGACATCTCAATCATTTCATACTGGGGTCCGCCGCCGCCGTCACCGTAGCCGTAGGCAATGAGTCTTTCATTGTTTACGCTGCGCTGTTTGACGGAGTGGCCGTCTCTGAAAGGACCGCTTACCAGCTGAATCAGGTCTTCGGGACCGGGCCAGCAGTGAGTCTTGTTGAAATGAGTGAATACTCTTGTGCCGTCAAGGCCTTCCCACCAGAATGTGTCATACGGGAAAACATTGGTGTCGTTCCAGTCTATCTTTGTGGTGCAAAAATAATCAACGCCGCAGCCCTTCATAATCTGAGGAATTGCCGCTGAATATCCGAAGGTGTCGGGAAGCCAGAAAACATTGGAAGTGAAATTGAAATGCTTTCTTGTGAATCTCTGACCCCAGAGGAACTGGCGGACCATCGACTCGCCGGATGTGATATTGCAGTCGCACTCTACCCATACGCCGCCGTTGGGCTCGTATCTTCCCTCAGCGACCTTTTCCTTGATTCTTTCAAAGAGTTCGGGATAATGCTTAAGAAGCATATTGCCGTGGCAGGCGGATGACTGCACAAATTTATACTCCGGATACTGCTCCATAAGGGACAGCTGATTTGAATATGTTCTCGCGCATTTCTTGATGGTTTCGGTGGACTTCCAGAGCCACGCCGTATCCATGTGGGAATGGCCGATAATTCCGGCAAACGGCGCTCCGGGGCCGTTTTTCAATTCAAGAACCTTTTTGAGGAACGGTGACGCTTCGCGCAGACCCGCTCTGAACGATTCCTCGTCGGTGTCTTCGGGTGAATAATAAACTCTGCTGTGAACATCGCAAAACGCGTTTGCTATTTCACCGCGCCTGAATGACTCGGGCGGAAGATTTCTGAAAAGCTCATTGACACAGACAAGGTCAAAATAAAAGTCCTGTATAAGTTCGTCCTTGACGCAGATATCAATTCCGCCGTAGGTATAGTTATAGTCAAGCAGCGGATTTTCGGAAAGAGGCGAACATCCTTTATAGGAATGACCGGCGTAAACTTCGAGGGCGATGCTTATTTTTTCACCCGCTTTGACCTTTGACTTGAGAAGGTCGCAGTAGTGATTGCCGTGGCCGGTGAAAACTATCTTTGTGGCAAAAGTGCCAAACGGTTTACCGTTGACCCAGAGAAGCGTTTCATAGCCCTGAGTGTGAGGCATAATAAAGAGATTCTTTCCGTCAAGCTCCGCGGGAACGGTGTATTCCGCCTTATACCAGCAAAAGCTTTCCTCTCCGCCCCAGCCGCTTCCGACAGGCGCGGGAACACAGATTGAATCGTCCGGTATTTCATAAAGTCTTTCGGTGGTTTCATATTTGATTATGTCACCGATTGTGTCAACTTTTTTGAAAAGCAGAGGATCGAGAATATTCTCAAATCTCTCCATTTTTTTAAAGAGCCGATTAACTTGTTTTTCTGTAAGCATTGAAACCTTCCTTCCGATACTGTATTTTTATTCCGCCCGGACCTCAAAGCAAAGCCAGCCGCCGCTTTCGTGTCTTTCGTCAACACGCAGACCGTTTGCCCTGAATGCGTCCAGAACGTCATTTTCGCGGGGAATAATAATGCCCGAGGTAATGAAGACAGCTCCGTCGTTCATAAAGCCGCGGATGTCTTCGCAGAGTTTTATTATTATATCGGCAACGATATTTGCCGTAATAATATCATATTTACCGCTGACCTTATCGGTCATTGAGCCGCGCAGCACTCTGTACCGTGGCTCGTCAAAGCCGTTCATCCTCCCGTTTTCCTTCGCGGTTTTGACCGCGAGCGCGTCAATATCGACTCCGACTGCGCTGTCAGCGCCGAGAAGCAGCGAGCTGACGGAAAGAATTCCGCTTCCGCATCCGATATCAAGAACGCTTTTTCCGGGATAAGCGTATTTTTCGAGCGATTCAAGGCACAGACGGGTTGTGTCGTGTGTGCCTGAGCCGAAAGCGAGCCCCGGCTCGAGATGAAGCACCGCCCTTGAGCCCGCCTCGTATTTTTCCTCCCAGACGGGATGAATCAGCAGGCGCTCTCCGACGGGCATCGGTTTGAAATATTTCTTCCAGTTGTTTTCCCAGTCGGCGTTTTTGCAGATTGTTTCATCTATTTCGAAATCAATGTTTTCCGCTTCAAATCTTTCCCTCAGAAAAGAAACCGCTTCGGCGGGATTTTCTTCGGGTGAAATATAAACGTGGATTATTCCTTTTGACCTGTCCTTCGCAAGCAAATCCTCATCAATCAGGTCAATTCGCGCTATTTCCCACGCTTCCTGCTCAAGGGTCCTGTAATCCTCAATATAGATGCCGTAAGGAACAACCATCTGGGTTATGTCGCCGGCTCTGTCAACGTCATCCGCAGGAACGGTAATTCTTATTTCGGTCCAGTCAGCCATAGTTACCTCTGTCAGTTCAGCTCAACTCCGCCGTCACCGGAGCGGCCGTGATTATATAATATTCTGTTGTCAAGCGCCCACTGTTTGCCCGTGAATTCACCGGGCTCAACAGAGAATACGGAAGACGAGAACTCATACATTTTTGCGTCAAAATCGTCAAGCATCGCGAGAACCTGCGCTTCAATTGTCATCGGCAGTTTGGCGGCGCCGTATTCGGGAATGCCGTGATGGGAAATCAGCATGTGCTCAAGCAGCATAAGAGTATCGTCGCTGATTCCCGTTTCTCTGCCGACTCTGTCGATTTCTATCGCGCCCATAACAAGGTGGCCTATCAGGTTTCCCTGAACGGTGTAATCGCCGGGCACTCCTGTTTCGGCTGAGTCGATTTCCCAGATTTTCGCGATATCGTGAAGAATGATTCCGGAACAGAGCAGGTCGTAATTCACATAAGTATAAATATTGCAGACCGAGGCGGCAAGACGAAGAATGGACAGCGTATGCATAAGCAGACCGCCTCTTATTGCGTGGTGCAGCGCCTTCGCCGCGGGCCAGTAGATGAGTTTATCCTCATATTTTTCAATTATGCACATGACGAGTTTTTTAAGCTCCTCATCGCTGAAACCGAAAACAATATTACGGATTTCATCAAGCATCTGGTCACCCGGAAGGCAGGCGGACGGCACATAATCGTCTATCCTGACATTGTCTTCGGGCTTAACCTTGCGGATGCGGTCAATCCTGAACTGATGCGTGTCGTTGAAGGGAACAATCTGTCCTCTGACCTTGACAAAATCGAACTTGTTGAAAACCATCGCGGGGGATTCTTTGTAATCCCAGAGCTTCGCGACCATTTCTCCGCTGTTGTCCGATATTACCATATCAAGGTAGGCGGAACCCTTTGCCGTTATTTTTTTCTCGACACTGCGTATCAGGCAGAACCCTTCCACAGTCTGGCTGCCCGGTATAAGCCGGAAATTCATACTTATCACTCCGTTTCAAAGTTCATCTTCATTCACTTAAATATCATATTTATACAGCGTATTTTTCGGAATACGCGTTATATTCTCTCCTGAAGCCCTCACTGTCCTCCTTGAGCGCGCGGATGGACTCGTGAAGATTCATATTGTGGTTTGCAACATCGATTATCGTGCCCGCGACGTTGGAGCAGTGATCCGATGTTCTCTCAAAGTTTGTCAGCAAATCAGACCAGACAAATCCGGCGTCAATGGTGCATTTTTCCTTCTGAAGACGGATAATGTGGTTAAGACGGAGCTTTTCTTTGAGGTCGTCGATAACCTGCTCAAGCGGCTCGACCGTTACGGCAATTTCAAGAGCGTTGTTGACAAACGCCAGATAGGAGAGATTTACTATCTCCTCAACTGCGGCGATTATGGTCTTGATTTCCTTCTCCGCCTCTCCGCTGAAGACTATCTCCTTGTCCTTCATCTCCTCGGCGGATTCGAGAATATTGACCGCGTGGTCGGATATACGCTCAAAGTCACCGATAAGTTTGAGAAGCTCCGCCGCCTCACGGCTGTCACGGTTGCTGATGTCATAGCGGCTTACCTTTACAAGATAAGAGCTGAGAGCGTCCTCATAATGGTCGCTCTTTTCTTCATCCTCCCTGATATTCTTTGCCTTTTCCTCCGAATAGTTAAAAATGCATCGCATCGCGTCGGATATTGACTCAACGGCAAGGGACGCCATTTCAACCGTCAGTATGCGGCACTGCTCGATGGCGAGAGTCGGGGTGGCGAGAAGTCTTTCATCAAGCTCGAACTCCGCCACGGTATCCTTCTTCGACGTGGGAAGGATTTTCATAACCGCTTTTTCGAGAAGCGATGACGCCGGAAGGACAATCAGCATCGTCAGCACATTGAAAACCGTGTGGCTGAGCGCTATTCCGTAAAGAGTAACCGGGTTTGAAAGAAAAGCAGGGGCAAGCGCTGCCTTGACCGCCCAGAATACCGCGACCCAGATTACCGTTCCGAATACATTGAAAAGCAGATGGGCAAGAGCCGCTCTTTTACCGTTTTTGGTGGCTCCGATTGCGGAAATAATTGCCGTTATACAGGTACCTATATTCTGACCCATTACAATCGGGATTGCCGCGGCCCAGGAAACCTGACCCGTGACGGCAAGCGCCTGTAAAATACCGATTGAAGCGGCGGAT
>JAFWRV010000397.1 GCA_017519685.1 Clostridia bacterium | reverse complement strand
CCCCCCTCGTTGCCCCCGACGACGCGAATCTGACTTTTGCCGCGATAGCCGACCCTCAGGTCAGCAACTATATGTATGAGAGATTCACTTATTTTGAAGGCGCGTCAAAGGACCTCAGAAACGCGAAAGGTCTTGACATGATGTTAATTGCCGGCGATGTGGCCGAAAACGGATGCGCGGACGAATATCAGCTGTTTTACGACCATCTCGGCGGGCTGGATATGAGATATATCGCCTGTGTCGGCAACCACGACATACGCCTGAGACTGTACAGTCAGTCAAAGGCCAGGTTCAACAGTTTTGTCAATGCTCTCAACGGTGACGAATCGGCAGACTCTTTCCACCACAGCGAAACAGTCAACGGATACAAATTCATCGTTCTCGGGTCGGACAGAACGGAATTTGAGGAGAGTTACCTCAGCGATGAACAGCTTGAATGGCTTGACAGGGAACTCGACGCTCAGAACGGCGCGCTCACATTTGTTATGGTACACCAGCCGCTCAAGGGCACTCACGGTCTTCCCGACGTATGGAACAGCCCGGTTGATTCCGCGGGTTCAATAGGCGCGCAGAGCGACGCGCTGCGCGAAATACTCGCAAACCGCAAAAACGTGATTTTTATTACGGGTCACGAGCATACGGGATTCGGGCGCTACACCTATGAAAAAATCGAAAACTTCCATTCCGTCAATCTTCCCTCCCTCTGCTGCAACAACGCGGACGGTGAAAACAACAATCACGGTCTCGGCTGCATAGTTGAGGTTTATGACAGCCACGTACTTTTCAGGGCAAGAGATATGCTCAAAGGCGAATGGCTGCCGCAATTTGATGTGGATATCAAAATAGAAAAATAAGCGAACGCAAAAATAAAGGTTCTCAGGTGTACGCCTGTGAACCTTTTATTTTTTGCCTGTTATTCGATTTAATGCGGAAAACGTGTTTTATTTTTTCTTTCTGCGCGCTTCCTTATCCGCCTTACGTCTCGCGGCTTCCTCCGCCGCTTCGGCGTCGGCTTTTCTCTCTTTTTCCTCAAGCCGCGCTTTTGCCTCGTCATATAAGGCGAAAATCTCATCGAAATTACCGTAGTTTTCTTTTTGTTTCAGCAGTTTTACGGCATCAAGATAGGGCTTTGCCGCTCTGTTGAATCTCGCGTGTTTCTCGGTTTCGATTTCCGCGTTTCTGCGCGCGTTTTTCCGTTTTTCAACAACCTTGTCTATCTCCGAATTAATCTGCTTTGCCTCGGCTTTTCTGCCGTCTTTTTTCGCGGAATTCATTTCCGAAACAAGCCTTTTTATCTGCTCGTCACATTCGTCTTCCTCATCGAAATATCCCTGAAGAACAGCAAAATCCGGCTCCTTGAATTCGGCTTTACCGGCAAAATATTTATTATACGCCCTGCAGGCGGAAACCTTGCTTCTCGCTATATCAATAAACGCGGAACGCAGTTCCTTTTCATCCTTGCCGGTCTTGGGCATCGCCCTGGCGGCTTTAAGGTCTTCTTTCACCTTCGCGGGAGTGTACGCGGAAATACCCTCAAGTCCTGCGGCGACAACCTCCCTGCCCGCCTCAAGCTTATGAACATAAAGCGGAGACGCGAACTTTTCGACTTCGTCGCGGACAAAAGAGGAAATCTCTATTTCCTCATTGCGATTCTTGTTTTCTTTATACGCTTTTTTTGCCTCTTTTTTAGCCGCTTTGTCTTTGACGGAACGGTAACTGTCTTTACCGACGGCAACCGGCTCCGCGCCCTCATATTCGCGGGCGTTTCTTATGATATCACAGGTTTTAACAAGGTCCTCGTCTTTGAGAACTCCGTTGGAATAATCCTCAAACATCGCTCTGATTTTAAGCGAGCGGACTATTGATTTCTGCTTGAGCTCGGTAAAATCGTACCAGAAGAAAGGAATAACATTCGCAAGAGCTCCGACAGCCGAAAAGATAATCAGAACGTGAAGCAGGTGGAGAAGAATGTCGGGGTCATAAAGCGCGGAATTTGCGTTCGCAAAATTATCCTGACCGCTCGCGAGCTGGTCCGCGAGTATCTGACCGACGGTCTTGCCGTTTCCCGCGTCAAGGACTCTGTTGAGTATGGCGGGATTTGAGGTAACCTCCATCGCTCTGGCCTTTGTGAGTCCTCCCTTTTCATATATAACCGGAAGAACGGATGACGTGGCGAGAGTGATGACGGTTCCGATTGTGGCAACGGCGGAAAACATACCGTCAATTCTTTCACCGGTCACATACTGCTGATAATCGCGGATATCCGCCTGAATCGACGGATTGAGAATCAGGGCAAACGAGCCCATAAACGCGTTCATATAAAGGCAGGAAAGCACCAGCCATATAGTGAGTCCGTTAATCTCACGCGTTGCGGGAAGCATCAGT
>JAFWRV010000396.1 GCA_017519685.1 Clostridia bacterium | reverse complement strand
TATTTAATAAAACATTTTTTGGTTCATATCTACACCCCATGGAAGTCCGTGCCGCAAGAAGACAGACACTCGGTCTTCGTTGGATTACGACTTATGCCCGTGCCCGTTCCGAGAGAACGATGAAAGAGCGTCTTGCAAACGAAATCATGGATGCAGTTAACCAGACAGGTGCTGCGTTCAAGAAGCGTGAAGATACTCACAAGATGGCAGAGGCAAACAAGGCATTCGCACATTTCAGATGGTAATTTTACCGTCATAAGTTTTAAACTATTCAGCAAACGGAGGTTATTATGCCAAGACAGGTTTCACTTGAAATGACAAGAAATATTGGTATTATGGCGCATATCGATGCGGGTAAGACCACTACAACTGAGCGTATCCTGTTCTATACGGGCAAAACTCACAAACTCGGTGAAACACACGACGGAGCCGCTACCATGGACTTTATGGCCCAGGAGCAGGAGAGAGGTATAACCATCACTTCCGCGGCTACGACTTGTTTTTGGAAAGACCACCGTATAAACATCATCGACACGCCGGGTCACGTGGACTTCACCGTAGAAGTCGAACGCTCCCTTCGTGTCCTTGACGGATCGGTTACGGTTTTATGTGCCAAAGGCGGCGTTGAACCGCAGAGTGAAACTGTATGGAGACAGGCAGATAAGTATCAGGTTCCCAGAATGGTATACATCAATAAGATGGATATCATGGGAGCGGACTTCTATCATGTTATCGATATGATGAAGGAAAGACTTAAATGCAACGCTGTTCCCATTCAGCTTCCCATCGGCGCAGAAGCGGACTTCAAAGGAATTATCGACCTTGTAATAATGAAAGCTTATTATTACAAAGACGATCTCGGAGTGGATATTGAAGTTACGGACATTCCCGCTGATATGGCTGAAATCGCTCAGAAATACCATGATGAAATGGTAGAGCATGTCGCCGAGCAGGACGATGCTCTCCTCGAAAAGTATTTTGAGGGAGAAGAGCTTACAGTGGATGAAATAAAACACTGTATCCGTAAATCAACCATCGCCAACCATATGGTTCCCGTCTGCTGCGGTACCTCATACCGCAACAAGGGTGTTCAGCTCCTGCTGGACGCGGTTGTTGACTATATGCCCGCCCCGACAGATGTTCCCGCTATTACGGGTGTCAATCCCAAGACCGATGCCGAAGAAGTCAGACACTCATCCGATGATGAGCCTTTTTCCGCTCTCGCATTTAAAATTACGACAGACCAGTTTGTCGGCAAGCTCTGTTTCTTCAGAGTTTACTCCGGTACCGTTAACACCGGCAGCACGGTTTATAATTCCACAAAGGGCGTCAACGAAAGAATGGGAAGAATTCTTCAGATGCACGCCAACCACAGAGAGGATATAGACTGCTGCTACTCAGGAGATATAGCCGCATGTGTCGGCGTCAAGCAGACCACAACAGGCGATACGCTTTGCGATCAGCGCCATCCCGTTATCCTTGAGTCAATGGAATTCCCCGAGCCCGTTATCAGAGTCGCCATCGAGCCCAAGACCAAAGCCGGTCAGGAAAAGATGGGTATCGCTCTCCAGAAGCTCGCCGAGGAAGACCCCACATTCAAGTGCTACACGGATGAGGAGACAGGCCAGACCATTATAGCCGGTATGGGCGAACTCCACCTTGAGATTATTGTTGACAGAATGCTGCGTGAATTCCACGTTGAAGCAAATGTCGGTAAGCCTCAGGTCGCATACCGCGAAACAATCACCAGAGCCGCCGAATCAGACACTAAATATGCCCGTCAGTCAGGCGGTAAGGGTCAGTACGGTCACGTTAAGATCAGAATCGAGCCCAACCCCGAAAAGGGCTATGAGTTTGTCAATGAAATCGTCGGCGGAGCAATACCCAAAGAGTATTTCAACGCCATTGAAGCAGGTATCAAGGGAGCGATGCTCTCCGGTACGCTTGCGGGATACAATGTTGTCGATGTAAAGGTAACTCTTTACGACGGCTCATATCACGAGGTTGACTCCTCGGAAATGGCGTTTAAGATAGCCGCGTCAATGGCATTCAAGGATGCTATGAAGAAAGCGGCTCCCGTACTTATGGAACCCATTATGAAGACTTCAATTATCGTTCCGGACGAATATATCGGCGATGTTATCGGAGATGTAAACTCCCGCCGCGGTATGATTCAGGGGCAGGAAGTCAGAACGGGCGCCACTCAGATAGATGCGCTTATTCCGCTTTCAAATATGTTCGGCTATGCAACCTCGCTGCGTTCAAGAACACAGGGCAGAGGACAGTATGTTATGGAACCGAGTCACTACACTGAAGTTCCCAAGAATATAGCGGAAAAGATTGTCAGCGATAAATAAGTCACAATTTGAAAAAAATGCTTGAAATTTCAAGCATTTGCTGATACAATTAATATAATGCGTGTGCATAAACTAATTAACTTCTAATACAGGGAGGAAAACACAATGGCAAAGGAACATTTTAACCGAACCAAACCCCATGTAAACATCGGTACAATCGGTCACGTTGACCACGGTAAGACCACTCTTACAGCGGCT
>JAFWRV010000395.1 GCA_017519685.1 Clostridia bacterium | reverse complement strand
CTTTCGGGCGGCGAACAGCAGAGGGGGTCCCTTGCCCGCGCGCTTGCCAATGATGCGGATATCATCATTGCCGATGAGCCGACGGGTAACGTTGACCCTCAGATGAGTTATGAGATAGTCGATCTTCTCATGCGCCTTAATGAAGCGGGCACCACGGTTATAATGGTAACTCACGAGCACAGTCTTGTGCGCTGCTTTGATAAGCGCGTTATTATACTTGACAAGGGTACCGTCGTTTCCGACGGAGAGCTGTCGAGTCTTGAGCCTGCTACCGCCCACATCAATCCCGCGAGCGAAATCGCGAGCACTTACGCCGACGCAAGGGGCGCCGAGGATTATTCCGTCTATTCCAATAAAGAGCCGGAACCCATTCCCATTTCACAGAATGTCACCGAGATTAAACTCGATGTTATTACCACATATACGGAAGAGATTGACAGCGGCGTAAAGTCGGCTGAGGATTCCTTTGAAGAGGATTTCAATCTTCACGACGACAAGGCGCCGGAATTCAATCTCCCCGAAGTTCCCAATGCCGCTAAAGACAGCAGCACACCTGTGGAATATGAAGATATTTCAAGCGGAGGTGTGATTGATGACTAAATTCAGATTTCTGACCAAAGAGGGCTTCAGAAACCTCAAGGTCAATAAACTGATGACCGCCGCTTCAATTACGGTTCTTTTCAGCTGCCTTCTTCTTGTCGGTATTGCGTTTATGCTCCTTGCGAATATTGAGATGTTCATCAACAATATCGAGCAGGAAAACGTTATTATGGTATATGCCGACACCGATATCAACGCTTACGATTATATCCGTATGGGTGTTGAACTCAAATCAATCGACTATGTCGGCGATGTCATTTCCGTTGAGAAAGGTCCCGCTTATGAGGAAATCCTCGAGGGTCTTGACGAAAACCTCAGAGAGTATCTTGAGAGCGTTGAGGAAAATCCGCTTCCGGATGCTTACAGAGTAGTCGTTTCCGATATGTCAAAGTTTGACTATGTCGTTGAGAAGATAAACGGCGTTGAAAATGTTTTAAGAATTCACGAAAACAGCGCGCTTGCCAAGAATCTCGCGGCGCTCAGAAACGCGGTGCAGTATATCAGCTTCGGTATTATTATTCTGCTGCTTATCGTTTCGCTCTTTATTATTTCCAATACCATAAAAGTCACTATGTTCTCAAGACGCCTTGAAATCAGCATTATGAAGAGCGTCGGAGCGACCAACTCATTCATCAAATGGCCTTTCATTGTCGAGGGCATAATCATCGGCATAATCGCAGGCCTTATGGCGACAGGCGCCGTCTGGGGACTTTATGAGCTTGCCGTCAAGGAACTTACGCCCGTCATCACGATGTTCGGCGATGTCAGCGTAATTGCCTTTATTGAATACGCTCCTTATCTTGCGGCTATATTCGTTATTATCGGTGTGTTTACCGGCGTGTTCGGTTCATCCACATCTATCAGGAAATATCTGAAAGAAAGGAAGTTCGTTGAAATTGAAGATTAAAAAACGCTTATTCAGGTCTTTAACCCTCGTCATCGCTCTGTGCTGCGTTTTTTCTTCAATAATTTACCCGAATATCTCCGTCAGCGCGGAGGATGCCGAGCTTGAAGATTTGCAGCAGCAGTATGATGACCTTGAAAAGAAAATAGAAAAGAATGAGCAGGAGCTCAAGTCCATTCAGGGCGATATCAAAAACACCAAGACTAAACTCAGCACGCTTAACAATGAAATCAGCGATATCAATTCGCAGATAAATCTCCTTGATTCAAAAATCAGCGTTCTAAACAACAAGATTTCAAATATCGAGGCAAATATAGAAAAGACCAACGGCGAAATAGAAAAGATTGAGAAAAACATTTCCGATGTTGAACTGCAGATGGACGAAACAAAAGTTCTCATGCAGGAAACAAGGGAACTGCTTCTCGGCAGAATCCGTGAAAATTATATGTGCGGCGAGTCTTCAACGCTTGAAATTCTTTTCTCATCAACCGATTTGTCCTCATATTTCGCGCGCAAGGAGCTTATGGCGAGAGTCAGCGAAAAAGATGCCGATCTTGTCAAGGAACTTACCGCGAAACTTGCCGAGCTTGATGAGCTCGAAAAGAAACTCGAGCAGGATAAAGCCACTCTTGAAGG
>JAFWRV010000394.1 GCA_017519685.1 Clostridia bacterium | reverse complement strand
GACAGTTGTGTCCGAGATGCTTCCGGCTGATGAAATAACAAACGGTTCATTGTTATCAATTCCGAGATATATCATTATGTGACCGGGAATATAAATGAATGAGCCGGGAATCAGTTTTTTGATTGCCTCAAGTTTGTCATAGTCTGATTTTCCCGAAAGATTTTGAAATCTCAGTCCGTTAACATTCATTTGCTGGTTGCCGGTTCTCGGAAACTCAATTCCGAAGCAGAGGAAAATCTCTCTTATAATTCCCGAACAGTCATTTGAATGAAAGTCTCCGGCCCAGCCGTAAATATCTCCCTGAAGCTTAAAGGCCTGTTCGATTACATTGTTTGAGGTGTAAGAAAGATAACCGATATGAACGTCCTCGGTATAAGGAATCAGGAAAAACTCATCCTTGATTTTTCCTTCGGATGTACGCACGGGAAGCTTTACCACATAATTACCGTAAGTTGAACGTTGATGAATAATCTGAGGCGCGTCAGCCGATTTAACAAGAGGAATTTTGGTTCCCATTGGTAAAAGCTGTAATGAAAGCTGCGGACAGTAAGGGTCATCCTGAAGCCGCAGTTCTTTTCCTGTTACAATCAGAAATTCCTCAACATTTATTCTGCTCAGCCAGTCCTGCTTTGAATCGCAGATTGCGGTGTATTTCTTTTCTATCCAGCCGCTGTAACCGTACATTGAAACGAAATACCACTTTGAGTCTTTGCTTTCATGAAGAATTACCAGAGGACTGAACGGCATATAGTCGCTCATAATAAAGTCATCATAAAACAGGTCGTTGTCTTCATTATTCGCATAGTCACGGGTTGGATATTTTCTCAGCGAGGTGCGTTCCGTTGAAAAAGCAAATTTAACATTTATTTTTTCGGGAACAGCTGCGATATTCTCGTTTTGTTTTAACTTATCCCAATAATTTTTTCCGACTGTTTTACGGTTGACGAAGACATTCTTTTCATCTTCTTTGATTGCAAGAGAATTTATAAGAAATCTGACATCTTTTCCGTCAATCGTTTCATTGTATTCGGTAAGTGAAATATGAGAGCCGTCCGCTCTTGTAATCAGTTTATTGTTATTGCTGTTGAAAGTCTTTATTTGTTCATCGGACATCAGCTGTTTGTTATAGGTTTCTTTTTGCCAGTATGACGCCGCAGTCATTTCCATACCGACTCCGGAAGCAAAACGGACATATTCATCCTGATTGATTTCTTTATCGGGCACAAAAACCTGAGGCTGCATTTTCCTGCACGAGCAGAAGCAACCTGTAATAACAGCTGTAATTATAAAAACAGAAACCAATCTTTTCATAAAGACCTCAGATTTTTTATCTTTCTTCGCGGAAATATGAGAGACCGAGACTTGCCGGCGGCTGATTTTCTCTTTTCTTTCGCATTGAAACAATAATCAAAACGATAATCGTAACAATATAAGGAGACATCTTGAAAAGCTCCTGCGCGCCCATTGAAAGGCCGGGAATGTAATTGTGAACAATAAACAGTCCGCCGAATATAATTGAACCGAAAATACTTATATTGGGTCTCCAGATGGCAAAAATAACGAGCGCTATTGCGAGCCAGCCTCTGTCACCAAAGCCGTCATTGGACCACACTCCGTTTGCGTAATCCATTACATAGTAAAGTCCGCCGAGACCTGCGATAACCGAACCGATAATTGTGGCTCCGTATTTATATGCGGTAACATTGATTCCTGCCGCATCTGCTGTCGCGGGATTTTCGCCGACCGCTCTGAGATGCAGACCGGGTCTTGTTCTGTTAAGATACAGTGTGGCGATTACCGCGATAATAACAGCAAGATAAGCAAGAAAACTGTATGAAAGAAATACTTTTCCGAATATGCCGAGCTTATCAGCAAACGGAAGCGTTTTTTTGAATACCGTGCTCGTTGTGGAAAGAGCAATTGAGGGGATTTCGGTGTTTCCCGAAAGCTTAATAAGCGAGCCGCCGAAGAAATTTCCTATACCTACGCCGAATGTAGTAAGTGCAAGACCGGTTACATTCTGGTTCGCTCTGAGCGTTACGGTAAGCAGCGCGTAAATCAGTCCGCAAATTGCGGAGCCCAAAACGGATGCCAGAAGCGGAATCAATACCGCAAGAAAAGAAGTATCGACCTCGCCTTC
>JAFWRV010000393.1 GCA_017519685.1 Clostridia bacterium | reverse complement strand
TAATAAGTATAATTATAGTTGTTTCGGCAGCTAAAATGATTATTTCAGCGGGCGCAGTGCTGATTAATTATGTTCCGTCTGATAAAAGGGATATTGTCTGTAATGTTTTAAAAGATGAGTCTGTCGATTTGAAATCCGTCACATTTATCACTTTTTCCGATAAATCGGAGGCGTTTGTCGAATGTGATATTCCCGATGATGCCAAAGCAAAAACGCTCAAAGAAAAATGCCTTGAGCAGGCTGATACAGAAATTAAATTTATACTGTGAGGTATTTCAATGAAAGAAAAAGTTAAAAAGAGCAAAGGAAAAAAATTCCTGAAAGGACTTTTAATATTCTTTTGCGTAATTGCAATCCTTGTGGGAATTTGTACTGTTATCAACGCCGTCGGCTGCAGAGCCAACACACAGAAGGCAAAATCATTTGAAAAAGTTGCCTATACCGATCAGCTCGTTCCCGTTCAGGGCGAAGACGGCAACTGGGTGTTCAATACCGATAAGGAACTGAAAATATTACAGTTGACGGATATCCATATCGGCGCCGGATTCCTCAGCCTTAAAAAGGACGCGATGGCTCTCAATGCCGTTGCTTCAATGGTCACCGCCGAAAAGCCGGATCTTGTGATTGTTACGGGTGATATAGGTTATCCCGTACCTTTCCAGTCGGGAACATTCAATAACAGAGTACCCGCGAAAATGTTTGCCGAGCTTATGGATACACTCGGTGTGTATTGGACCTTCACTTTCGGTAATCACGACACGGAAGCTTACAGCTTTTTTGACAGAGAATATATCTCGGAAATATACAGCAGTGATGAATATGAGTATTGTATTTTTACCGAAGGACCGGATGATGTTGACGGATACGGCAATCAGATAATCAATGTAGTCAACTCCAAGGGACTTATAACTCAGTCTCTTTATCTGTTTGACAGTCATTCTTATACCGACGGAGATTATTTCGGCGCGCTCTGGAAATATGACAATATCCATCAGAATCAGATTGACTGGTATAAAAATAATGTTCTTCATTATAATAAAATCAATGCTGAAAAAGCGACTTCTCTCGGCTTGAGCGAAGATTCGTCAAAAGTCAATTCTCTTTTGTTTTTCCATATTCCGCTTACCGAGTATAAAGACGCGTGGTACGAATACGCCGATAACGGATTTAAAGATACAGAGAATGTCAAACTGTATTTCGGTACTGCCGGTGAAAGCAAGAAGGTAATTTACTGCGGAATCGGTGACGATGAGCTGTTTGAAACAGTCCAGGAACTCGGCAGCACCAAGGGCATTTTCTGCGGCCACGATCATTACAATAACTTCTCTCTTGATTATAAAGGGATACGTCTTACATACGGAATGAGTGTTGACTATCTCGCGTATATCGGAATAGCCAAAGTCGGTTCTCAGCGTGGCTGTACGGTGATTGACGTATTACCCGACGGCAGCTTTGACTGCCATCCCGAGTCATACTATCAGGATAAATATAATACTCTTTATGAAAAAGAAGCGGTTACAATGCAGGAAGTTGTTCCTGTTGAAATCACGGAACCTGCAAAATAAAACTAAGGACTGAGAATATGAATCGTTTATTGCTTGCTCCTAAATTGACATATCAGACTTTTGAACGTTTCGGTGTCAGCGGCGCCTGGTGGGCACAGATTGTCGGCGGATGGGATGAGATTGACGAAAAATCGGGAATACCCAAAAATGAAAGAATTGCCGAACTCCTTTTTGATAAAGAAAAGGGTATAGGTATCCGCTGTTACAGATATAACCTCGGCGCAGGTTCTGCTGAAAGCGGTAACGGCGATATTCCCAATATAAGCCGCAGAACCGAAAGTTTTGACGCCGGTAATTATAAATACGATTGGTCAAAAGATAAGAATGCAGTTCTGATGATGAAGAAGGCAGTTGAAAAAGGTGTAGATGAAGTTATTTTCTTTGTTAATTCACCGATTGAAAGACTGACTAAAAACCATAAATCTCATTCTGACAAATCTTTTACTGCAAATCTAGATGAAAAAGAGTATTCCCGTTTTGCTAAATACTGTCTTGACTGTGTTGAGCATTTCAGAGCGGAAGGTATTCCAGTTAAATATTTATCTCCTGTTAACGAACCTGTCTGGAAATGGACGGGCGGTCAGGAGGGCTGTCATTATAAGCCGACGCAGGTGTGGAAATTATTCAGGGTTTTCAGCGATGCGATTGATAAAAGGCCCGCTCTTTCCGACCTGAAGCTGTCCGGCGCCGAAAACGGCGATATCAGGTGGTTTAATAAAACTTATTGCCGTCTTCTGCTCGGCGATGTTAAAATCAAAAGCAAAATGGATGCCATTGATGTTCATTCTTATTTTCTTTGCCCGGATTATCTGATTCTTAAAAAAACCATCGGTAACAGACTGGCATTTATGAAAAGATTCAGAAAGTATATGGACAGACACTATCCGGATGTTCCTGTCAAAACAAGTGAATGGACTCATATGAAAGGCGGACGTGATTACGGTATGAAGTCTGCGCTTGAGCAGACAAAGGTTATTATGGAAGACCTTAAATACCTGAATGTCACATCCTGGCAGCTGTGGATTGCCCTGTCCAATGTGGACTACTGTGACGGATTGATTTATGAATTCGATTCGCCCAGAGCATTCAGACTGACAAAGAGATATTTCGCATACGGAAATTTCACAAAATTCATTGAGCCCGGAAGCGTCAGATTTGAGGTTAACGCCGGGGATGATCTTGACGCGGTAGGGTTTAAAAAAGACGGCAGGTTTGTTATTGTTATAGCAAACCGTCAGAAAAATGACATTGAGATTCTTTTGCCGTTTAAAGACGCCGAAATTTATATTACAAGCGAGAGATATGATCTTGTAAAACAGCTTTATGTAAAGCAGCTTAATTTACCCGGCAGAAGTGTCACTACGATTGTCACAGATGATACTGATATCAAGCATTTTGAGGTTGTTGATTAATGGAAGAGAAACGTAATTCATTCAGGGGTTCTTTGGGGTTTGTTCTTGCCGCGGCAAGCAGCGCGGTAGGTCTCGGAAATATATGGAGATTTCCTTATCTTGCGGCTAAAGACGGCGGAGGACTGTTTTTAGTTGTTTATATAATTCTTGCAGTTACTTTCGGATTCACTTTGCTTACGGCTGAAATCGCGATAGGCAGAAAGACAAAGCAGAGTCCTCTTACTGCATACAGCAAACTGAAAAAAGGATGGAAACCGCTCGGCGTTATCGGCTGCCTGGTTCCCGCCATCATAATGCCGTATTATTCGGCTATCGGCGGCTGGGTTATAAAATACTTTACAGTTTATCTTACCAATCAGGGAAGCGCGGCTTCACAGGATGGATATTTTTCATCTTTTCTCGGCGACACAGTTCAGCCCATTGTGTTCATGGCTTTATTCCTTGCTGCATGCGCTGTAATTATTCTGATGG
>JAFWRV010000392.1 GCA_017519685.1 Clostridia bacterium | reverse complement strand
CACGGTCTTCCGAGCGCATACGCCGACTTCGCGCCGTCGGTGGACAAGTATTCAGACTTCGGGCATGTTGAAAACATTGTCGCCGTTACGGGTACCGTTCCCGAAGCCGAAGCGGTTACGGTTAAACGGGTTCCGTCTTTTGAAAGCGGAGCTGCCAAATTCACAAAGATTGAAATTGTCTTTAAGGAAGAAAAGCTGTATGCCCTCAAAGCCGCGATGAGCAAACTGGGTATAACCGGTATGACGGTTTCACATGTTATGGGATACGGTCAGCAGCTCGGCAAACCCGAATATTACAGAGGTGTCGCGGTCGAAACCAATCTTCTGCCGAAAGTCCAGGTTGATATTGTGGTAAGCAAGGTTCCCGTTCGCGACGTAATTGAAACCGCGAAGAAAGTTCTCTACACCGGACATATCGGTGACGGAAAAATATTTGTATATGATGTTGAGAATGTTGTAAAAATCCGGACGGGTGAAGAAGGATATGATGCCCTCCAGGATGTTGAATAACCTGAAATTTCCGGAAAACGAGAATTATTCTGACACCTGTCTTGCAGGATTTGACTATATTTCCTGCATTTTTTGAATGATTTATATGAAAATTCACACAAAATTGCAAGAAATCTAAAAATCTATGCAAAACCTATTGACATTCAATTTGACATGATGTATAATCCCCACGTAAAGGCAAAGGCGTCTTTAACAGAGGTGAACTCTGTTATCGGCGTCTCTTTTTTATTTTAAGGAGGAAACGCCACATGTCATACATAGATGAAGTAATCAAAAAAACAATTGAAGAGAATCCCAGTGAACCCGAATTTCACCAGGCGGTCAAAGAAGTGCTTGAATCACTCCGCCCTGTTGTTGAGGCAAATGAAGCGCAGTTCAGAAGAGACGCTGTTCTTGAGCGTCTTGTCAATCCGGAAAGACAGATTAAATTCCGTGTTCCCTGGATTGATGACGAAGGAAACGCGCACGTAAATACCGGCTACCGTGTTCAGTTCAACAGCGCAATCGGTCCTTACAAAGGCGGCCTGCGCCTTCATCCTTCGGTTAATCTGGGTATAATAAAGTTTTTAGGTTTTGAGCAGATTTTCAAAAACTCGCTTACAGGTCTGCCGATAGGCGGCGGCAAAGGCGGTTCGGATTTTGATCCCAAGGGCAAATCCGACCGTGAAGTAATGGCATTCTGCCAGAGTTTCATGAGTGAGCTTTGCAAATATATAGGCGCGGACACCGACGTCCCCGCAGGCGATATCGGTACAGGCGCGAGAGAAATAGGTTACATGTTCGGTCAGTATAAGAAACTCAGAGGTCTGTTTGAAGGCGTTCTGACCGGAAAAGGACTTTCATACGGCGGCTCTCTTGCAAGAACAGAGGCAACCGGATACGGTGTGCTCTATATTCTTCAGGAAATGCTTAAATGTCACGGCATTGACATTGCAGGCAAAACCATCACAGTATCAGGCTCGGGCAACGTCGCGATATACGCGATTGAAAAAGCGACGCAGCTCGGAGCGAAGGTAGTAACCTGCTCGGATTCAACAGGCTGGGTTTATGACCCCGACGGAATTGATGTTGAAGCGCTGAAGATAATCAAGGAAAAGAACCGTCAGCGTCTTAAGGAATATCCGAAATTCAGACCCAACGCGCAATACTCAGACGGCAAAGGTGTCTGGACAGTCAAAACCGATATAGCAATTCCGTGCGCAACTCAGAACGAGCTTACGCTTGAAGACGCAAAAACGCTTGTTGCAAACGGAGTATTCGCCGTTGCCGAAGGCGCGAATATGCCTACCACAGCGGACGCCACAGATTATATTCTGGAAAATAAAATCCTCTTCCTTCCCGGAAAAGCGGCAAACGCCGGCGGTGTTGCGACATCGGCTCTTGAAATGTCACAGGACAGCGAACGTCTCAACTGGACTTTCGAGGAAGTTGACAGCAAGCTTAAGAATATAATGATTAACCTTTATCATAATATTGATGACGCCGCAAAGGTATATCACATGGATGACAACTTTGTAGCGGGCGCGAATATCGCGGGCTTTGAGAAAGTTGTTGACGCCATGGAGGCGCAGGGTATCGTTTAAACGTAAATAACTAAAGCAAGGGCAAAGGCGTCTTTGACATTCGTCAGGGAGTCTTTGCCTTTTTTATCATTGAAGGAGAGTGAATTATGGAAACCGTAAAAGACTATTTCGGAAAACTTGTTTTTGACGACAGAGTGATGAAAGCGGTACTTCCCGCAAAAACTTACGCTTCGCTTAAAAAGACCATAGACGAGGGCAGCGACCTCGATATAGGTGTTGCGAACGCCGTCGCGCAGGCAATGAAGGATTGGGCAGTTTCCAACGGCGCCACTCACTTTACTCACTGGTTTCAGCCGCTGACCGGAGTTACGGCTGAAAAACACGACAGTTTCATATCCCCTTCACCCGACGGCGGTGTTATTATGGAGTTTTCGGGAAAAGAACTTGTAAAAGGCGAACCCGATGCCTCATCGTTCCCGAGCGGCGGTCTCAGGGCAACTTTCGAAGCGAGAGGATATACGGCGTGGGATCCCACTTCCTACGCTTTTATCAAGGGCAAATGCCTGTGCATCCCGACAGCGTTCTGCTCCTACGGCGGACACGCGCTCGACAAGAAAACTCCCCTTCTCAGATCAATGGAAGCGCTTAACAAACAGGCGCTCAGAATACTTAAACTTTTCGGAAACAACGACGTAAAGCACGTTACAACGTCAGTCGGTCCCGAGCAGGAATATTTCCTTATTACAAAGGAAATGTATGACAAACGCCCGGACCTCAGATTTACGGGCAGAACCCTTTTCGGTGCTAAGCCGCCCAAGGGTCAGGAAATGGATGACCATTATTTCGGAGTCATCAAACCCGGTGTCGCGGCTTTTATGGAGGACCTGAATGACGAGCTCTGGAAGCTCGGAATTCTCGCCAAAACCGAGCATAACGAAGTGGCTCCCGCACAGCATGAGCTGGCTCCCATATACACTACCACAAATATTGCAACAGATCACAACCAACTCACCATGGAGATAATGCAGAAGGTCGCCTCAAAACACGGCCTTGTATGCCTGTTCCATGAAAAGCCGTTTGCGGGAGTCAACGGAAGCGGCAAACACAACAACTGGTCAATCGCCACCGACACTGGTGTCAACCTCCTTTCACCCGGCGATACCCCCTATGAGAACGCGCAGTTTCTCCTTTTCCTCTGCGCGGTAATCAAAGCGGTTGACGATTATCAGGATTTGCTGCGTATTTCCATTGCGACCGCAGGAAACGACCACCGCCTCGGAGCGAATGAAGCTCCTCCCGCGGTAGTTTCAATCTTTCTGGGCGACGAACTCAACGCCGTTCTTGAAGCAATAGAAAAAGACAAGCCGTATAAAGGCGTGGAAAAGACACAGATGAAGCTCGGCGTTCATGTTCTGCCGAAATTCAACAGAGATACCACCGACAGAAACCGCACCTCGCCGTTCGCTTTTACCGGAAACAAATTTGAGTTCCGTATGCTCGGCTCATCAAACAGCATCGCCTGCGCTAACATTATGCTTAACAGCGCGGTTGCTGAAAGTCTGAAGATATATGCCGACCGTCTTGAAAAGGCAAAAGACTTTGAAGAAACGCTTCACAAGATGATTCAGAAAACCATCAGGGATCACAAGCATATTATTTTCAACGGCAACGGCTACGACGACGCATGGATT
>JAFWRV010000391.1 GCA_017519685.1 Clostridia bacterium | reverse complement strand
GATTTGGGGTGATTCTATGAGCAGTGCGGAATCAAGATACCGCAACACGGCCGCAAAAATGGATAACGCTGTTTTAACCCTGCTTGATACAAAACACTTTTCACAGATAAGCGTACTGGAAATATGTAAAGAAGCGGGCGTAAACCGAACGACGTTCTATGCGCATTATGACAATACAAACGAACTGCTTCGCGAAGCTGTTGAGGCCAAACTGAATGAGCTTTTTGAAGAAGTAAACGCTGTTTTTGACAGCAGCACTTATTTCAGCAAAGATTATATTAAAATTTTTCTTTCGTTTATAAAGCGAAATGATAAAATATGCCACATTATGCTGTATAATGCCGACAAAAAAATCGGATTGGAAGTATATAATCTGATTTTCTCACAAATAAAAGAAGATTTTTACCGCCGGGGCATCTCGGATGAAAAATATATCGGTTATTTATTTGACTATTCTCTGTTCGGTATATTTGCAATAGTTGATAAATGGATACAAAACGGATGCAAAGAATCCATTGACTATATGACCGATATTATCTGGAAATGTGTTCTGCGCGGGCAGTAATAACCACGGTCAACAAAATTTTCTATTGAATTTTTCAGGCTAATTTTATTTATCTTTTAGGTTTGTCAAGGCAAACGATTAAAAATGAGAAAAGTCCGATGCGGGCTTGATGCATATAATATAGAATTGGTTATTTAATTCTCTGTAAAAATGTGATATAATCAAATCAACAAATCGGGATTTGTCGTGCTGTGCCCGACAATGATATAAATCCTAACGGATTTTCGATATACGCTTCGCGTTCGATATGCTCGCGTTGCTCGCTCGATATATCGCTGCGCGATAAGATTTTTTTCTTGTTTGCTTTCAAGCAAACATATCGAATGCGGCAACGCCGCATATATCGAATTGCCCAACGGGGCAATATATCGAATCGCGAACAGCGCGATATATCGACAACTTCTGATTTGCGGAGGTAAATGATGATTAAGTTAGTAACTATCGACCCAGATAATTGGAGACTTGGTCTTAAAGTGTCAGAAACACAAAAAAGATATGTATCTGATAGTATGAAACTACTGGCAAGAGCATATGCGTATCGAAACAGCAGAAGCAATGCGTTTGTCATTTATAACGATTCCAATCCTGTGGGAATGGCCCTGTACTATGACTGCGATGAAGTTAACGCATATGATTTCAGCCAATTGTTTATAGATGAACGATATCAGGGAAACGGATTTGGAATTGAATCGGTGAAACAAATCATTGAATTAATGAAAAACGATGGTAAATATGATAAAGTTATTCTTTGTTATATTGATGGAAATGAAGCTGCAAAAAATATGTATGAAAAATTGGGCTTTCATTTAACAGGAGAATGCGATGGAAACGAGATTTTTATGGAGAAGCTATTAAGATAAATTCCGGTTTAACGGTTTGATAATCAAGAAAAATACAAATCCGCAGCAGTGAGGCAAATCATGCGCAAATTGAAGCAAATAATAAGCATTATAATATCGGCGGTTTTATTGTTGACGCTTTCACCTTCTGGAACTGCGTCGGCAGGGAATATTCTGCTCGCCTATCCCGAATATGACGAAAGAATCACCCGCAATTACGAATACGAAGTGACTGTAACTCAGGGAGATAAAACCATTCCTCTGACAGTTTATGACCGCAGCAATTCCTCAACCCTGCTCGGCGCGAGGACTCTGCGGCCCGATATGCACAGGCGGTTCTGTGAGTTTGCCTTTTCAGGCGACGCGGTCAGAGTGAATATCAGAGTCAAAAAGGATTTCGGCAGCTTTTCGGTCATACCGGGCACAAAGAACTACCCCGTATCATACGCGGACGGCGTAATCTCCGTTACCGTTTCACAGCCCGATGAATGCTTCGCGCTGCGCCTTGACGGCGATGACACAACTGTTCTTTCCGTTTTTGCCGACAGACCCGAAGGCAGCGGATATATCGGGAGCGGTGCTTCCGTTCTTGTGATTGATTCCCCTCTGACAGAAATGAATAACGGTGAATACCTGACCGTTGACGGTAAAACTGCATTTACCAAATCAACGGCAAACGGCAAAACTCTCTTAACTCCGGTCAGTGACGCTCAGCACCCCGTAACTTCAGTCTATATCGCTCCCGGCTGCGTTCTGAACGCGAGAGTCAGGGCTGCGGCTCCCGGAGTCAGGATTTACGGCCACGGCATTATACTTGACCCGTATTCAGATATTTTTGAAACGGATATACGCTCGGCCGAAGACAGCTTTTGTATGCTTGTGGAATACCCCGACTGCTCCGTCAGAGATATAAAACTCATTGATTCGCAGAATTATTCCCTGACGCTCGGCTGGCAGTGCGACCGCACAATAATCGAGAATGTCAAAATTCTCGCCTCGACTATGTGCACGGACGGAATATCTGTTTTTGAAAGCCAAAATATCAAAGCGAAAGGCAATTATATATATCCCGGCGATAACGCCGTGGTTTTCGGCGGAAACTGCAGCGGCAGCATATTTGAGAAAAATATCATAGGTTCAACCTGTGCGGCGTTTTTCCCTCAGAGCAGTATTCAGGGTACGGTGACCTTCCGCGATTCTTATGTTTTCCGCTGTGACGAGGGCTGCGTCAATAATTGGTACGGCGCGTCGGGTGACGGCTCAGCGATTGACGGCATTGTTTTCGACGGACTTGACTGCACCGATGTTATAACTCTGCCCTGGCTTTTCTGCTCAAATAATCAGGGCACACCGCAAAAGAATTTATCCTTTAAAAATGTCTCGATAACCGCTCCGCGCGGCACTCCTTACATATCCGAACCTTCGGACGGCACCGCGGTAATAATCGGCGCGGAGAACGAGGAGTACCCGTCCTCGGGATACAATATCGGTTTTGAAAATCTGTTTGTTGACGGAAATCCCGTCAGTTCACAGACTCAGCTCGGCTGCAGTATTCCCGAAGGAGCCGCTCAGTTGAGTTTCACAGTGCCGGACGGCGGCGGATTCAATCCGGCACCGGTCAGATACAACGCGGATTATAAATTTCCTTACAAAATATTTATCGGCGGCAGCGAAACATTCCTTTCTTTCTGCCCGGTATATTATAAAGGCAGTATTCTTCTGCCCACGGAAATCCTCCAGAAGCTCGGGACCGGTGAAAAATCCGGCATTGTTACCGTTGACGGTAAAAAATATGTCAGCCTGAATGACCTGAGCGGTTACGGTGCTTCTGCGGAATATGACAGCTCCTCAGGCGTTATTCATATCGAAAATCCCGCATACAGGTCCGATAACCTCCTGGCCGATAACGCCGCTTTCTTCAGCCGCTGGACTGAAATGACCTGCTATGAAACGGACCTCAGCGCTTATACCGACGGCGGAAAAACCGTTTACAGGGTGGATGTACCCTCGAAGTATTCGCGCGCCGGTATGAAACGCTTTATAACCGATGAAATAAAGCGAAACGGCGGCAGCGTATATAAACTTACATTCAGCGCGAAAACGGCAGGCGGAGCAAATCAGAAAGCCCTTGTAGTTCTCGCGTGCGCGCCTTCGGAATACGGTTATATTGAAAAAACCTTGTCGCTCACAGACGAATGGAAGACCTTTTCTTTCACATTCGATCTCACCGGAGCGGATACTGCCGGAATGACGGATATTTATCTTGCAATCGGCAACAGAGGAACCGCGGATTTTTCCGCCGAATTCAAAGACTTTATTCTGACGGACGAAAACGCTCCCGAAAGTCCTGCGCCCTGCGACCATAAGCAGAGTGTAAACAAACCTTCCTGCACCGCTCCGGCAGTCTGCTCGATATGCGGTGAAACAATACCCGCGACCGGACACACCGACAATAACGGCGACGGCAAATGCGATAAATGCGGTGCGGTTACCGATACGGTATGCAACCATATATGCCACTCCGAAAACGGGTTCCTGAAATTCATCTGGAATATAGCAAAATTCTTCTGTTGGCTGTTCGGCATCAATCGTTATTGCGAGTGCGGCGCAGCGCATTATTGATTAATCGCTGAAGTATTCTTCGCTTATTAATATATAATCATTTTAATTAATCGAAATTTGCTAGGTGAAATATGAAAAAAAGAGTTTGGATTATCGCATTACTTGTCGGCGTTTTACTTCTTTCCGGATGCAATGCCGGGGATTACGAAGCGGTGAAAACGCAAGTCCGTAATCTTTACGGAGAAAATGAAATAATAACCGGTGAATATGACAGTTCTCTTGCCGCTGTCTGCAATAACGGCGTGTTTGTCGGTCTCAATGACAACGGCGTGATTTCTTATAAAGGGATTCCATACGCCGAGCCGCCTGTCGGCAATCTCCGCTGGAAGAATCCCGTTCCCGCGCGGGACAGTGAAACCGTTTATCAGGCGTACTATTACGGTTATTCGCCCGTTCAGACGGAATGGCCGTCGGAACCGGGGTCGTATTACCCTCAGAGCGAAGACTGCCTGACTTTAAACGTCTGGTCTAACGCAAACGGACCTTCCGATGGAAAAACGGTTATGGTATTCTTTCACGGCGGTTCCTACGGCTGGGGCGCTGTGTCGGACCCGATGTATGACGGTCACAATCTGATTGAAAAATACCCCGATGTTATCCTTGTGACGGTTGAATACCGGCTCGGGATTCTCGGCTTTATCGATTTTTCGTCCGTTCCCGGAGGCGACGAGTATTCAACAAGCGGCAATCTGGGCCTTCTGGATCAGGTCTGCGCCCTGCAATGGATTAAAAAGAATATCTCCGCGTTCGGCGGCAATCCGGATAATGTTACGATTTTCGGCGAATCCGCGGGAGCGGGGAGTGTTTCGCTTATTCCTCTGATAAACGAAGCCGACGGATTGTATCGGAGGATAATCGCGGAGAGCGGCTCTGTTGCCCTGACATACAGTAAAGAGGAATGCCGTAACCTGACAAATCTTTTGCTCGAAAAAAGCGGATGCTCCACTATGAGCGAACTGACTGCGCTTTCCGAAGAAGAGCTGATGTCCCTTAATGAAGGGCTGAATGATTACAACAACTTTCCGGAAAGAGACGGCGTTGTTTTACCTGAAGATTTATACGGAGCCTATGAAAACGGAGAAGCCGCGAAGTCAGGAATGCTGATAGGCACTAACGCCGACGAAGTCCGTTACTGGATTAATGAAATGGGTTATTATGTAAGCTTTATCCCCGGCACTTTAATATACCGTCATATATTCCCCATTATGTATGAAAATAACTGCAAGCGTATGACAGATGAAGAAAAGCAGCGAGCGGAAAAGTTCCTGTCAATGCAAATCGACCTGAAAATATGGAAGCTGACCGAGTTTTATAATGAACTGCTGTTCCGTGTTCCGGCTATGAAGCAGGCGGAGCTTTACGCAAAGAGCGGAAATACCGTTTACGCATATTACTGGAAAATGCCG
>JAFWRV010000390.1 GCA_017519685.1 Clostridia bacterium | reverse complement strand
TTATCTACAAAGGAGAGAAACCAAAATGATTGATTATCAAAAACTAAAAGAAAAAGTCTCTGTAAGAGACTACGCCGAAAGTATCGGCTATGAAATCTCAGGCAACGGTATGATCCGCTGCCCGTTTCACAATGACAGAACTCCGTCAATGAAGATTGATGAGAGTCACTATCACTGCTTCGGCTGCGGAGCGCACGGCGATGTTATCGGTTTTGTAGCAGAGCTCTACGGCATCAGCAACAGCGCTGCCGCGAAAAGGATCATGTATGAATTCGGACTCGACAGCGATGATTATTCCCGTTCCGATAATCCGCCGCCGGCAAAGAAGAAAGAATCTCTCAGGGACTGGCTCAACAATACGGCCGCCTATTACATTGCTCTTGAAAAAGAGATGAAAGAGTGTATAGACAAGCTCAGACCAAAAGAAAGCGATGATTCGCTTCATCCGCTTTATGCGTACGCTGTAAGGAATATAGGATATATATCATGTCTTATCGACTGCCTTTTGGACTGCCGCACGGATGATGAAATCCTCAGAGTGAAAGGGATGATACAGGATAATGGATGAAAACTTAAAATCAAATCCCAATGTTTCCTGGCTGCTGGATTCGGGGAAAATTGATGAGGATGCCTTCTGCAGAATGTTTGTCGAACGGCATCCTTTAATCTGTATCAACGGAGTCTTCTATGACTATTACGGAGTTATCACCGACGAGAGTGTCATCGCCGCGGAAATACACTCAATAATTTGCGAGTTCGTGAAGACATCTATTTCTTACAGGATTAAAAACATAATCGAACTGCTCCGTATCTTCTGCCGGCAGGATACCATGCCGATTTATGAGGACAGGATATTTATGAAGAACGGCACCTTTTACCTTGACGGCAGATTTGAAGAGGAGAAGTGCTTTTGCATGAACAGGCTGAACATCAATTACAGCACCGAATCAAAAAGCTGCCCCGTGTGGCTCGGATTCATAAACGATCTCTTTTATGAGGAAGATATTCCCACCGTACAGGAATATCTCGGCTATCTGTTGATTCCGTCCACAAGAGGTCAGAAGATGATGATTATCAAAGGCGAAGGCGGCGAAGGCAAGTCGAGAATAGGAATAGTGCTCAAGAAGATATTCGGCACCAGTCTTTATACCGGAAGCCTTCAGAAGGTGGAAAACAGCCCGTTCGCAAGAGCGTGCCTCGAGGATATGCTTGTATTTCTCGATGACGATCTGAAGCTCGGTGCTCTGCCCGATACCAACTACATCAAATCCATTGTTACCGCCGAGGAGGAAATGGATGTTGAGAAAAAGGGCAAACAGAGCTATCAGAGCAGAATCTATTCGAGGCTGCTCGCTTTCGGCAACGGCTTTCTTGTTTCGCTTTATGACCGCAGCATGGGCTTCTTCAGACGGCAGCTGATTATCTCAACAAAGCCCGTGCCCGAAAACAGAGTCAACGATCCGTTTCTCGCCGACAAGATGTGCGAAGAGGCCGAGCAGATATTCTGGTGGATGCTTGCAGGTCTCTGGAGGCTCATAAGGAACAATTATCAGTTCACCGAGAGCGACAGAAGCAAGGCTAATGTCGAAGAGGCGATGAAGCAGGGCAGCAACTATGAGGACTTCGCCTGCTCCGAAGGGTACATCGAATTTGCTCCCGACTATGTAATAACATCGCAGATGCTGGTCGAGATATATAAGGTGTGGTGTCACGAGAACGGAGCGAAGCTCGGCAACACACAGTCAATGCTCACATATTTCAAAAACAACAGCCGTAAATACGGTATAACTCCCAGCAATAAGATAAAAATCAAGGGAGAAACCCGTAAAGTAAGGGGTTTTAAGGGTATGAGACCGTGCTTCACCCGATATCCGAGCGGAAACGCCGGCCTCGGTCCCGCAGCGTACAGCACAAATGTAACCATAGAGGACACGAACGATGATGATTAAACTTTTTTCTCACGGACTTAAGAATCGGATGTACCGGTGTACCCTGAGGTGGGACACCGGTACATCCGTTTTCCGTGTTCGTAAAAAAACAGACAGGAGGATGATTAAATGGCAAAATACGCGATAATGCGCTTTATGAAGCTCAAGGCGGCAGGCTGCGGCGGTATTGAGGCCCATAATGAAAGAACAAAGTCGGAATACAAGACAAATCCGGACATAAAAAAGGAAAAAACAAAGGAAAATGTACATCTTGTAAAGCCTGAGGACACCTACAGAAACCTCTGCAAGGCGCTGATTGAAAAATACGGGTGCCGTACCAGGAAGGACAGCGTGTATATGGTAGAAACCGTTATTACGGCAAGCCTCGGTTTCTTTACAAAAATGAGCAAGAGGGACACCGACGATTTCTTCAGACACGCGCTTGAGTTTTACAGGAAAAAGCTCGGCGAGGACAGGATTATTTCGGCTGTGATTCATTACGATGAGAAAACGCCTCATATGCACCTTGATTTCTGCCCCATAACCAAAGACGGCAGACTGTCGGCGAAGGAGATAATCGGCAACAAGAAGGATCTCATAAAGTGGCAGGATGAATACCACAAACATATGAGCGCCAAGTATCCCGACCTCAACAGAGGCAAAAGCAGCGACATCACCGGAAGAACCTATATTCCCACTCAGCTTTTCAAGAAGGGCATTAATCTTACCAAGAAACACAAGAAGATTATCGAATGCATTGATTCTCTTTCCGTCTTCAATATGAAGGAAAAGAAAGCGGAACTCGAAAAGCTGATTGACAGGTATGAAAAGGAATACAAGGAATATGCCTCCGAGGTCAAGGTTTATGCCGATTCATTTGACGCTCTGAAAAAGGAAAACAAGAAGCTTCAGAACGACAGCAAAATCAGCATGGAAACCAGGCTTCAGATGGGTAAACAGAGAATGGAATATGAGGAGGCCATGAAGGTACTCAAAAATATTCCCGAAGATGTCATAAGACGGTATAACTACAAGTCCGAGCAGATTCATTCAATGCCGGACAGAAGCAGATGATGGCCGGAAAAGACAATCCCGCTAAACCTGTGCGAGAGTTTTAGCGGGAATGTAAGGAAAAATAATTATAAGGAGTAAATAATATGATAATACAAAAAATTGAAATGTCAAAGCTGTATCCGTATGAAGGCAATCCTTTCAGAGTAACGGACGACGATCAAATGGAAATGCTGGTTGACAGCATCAAAGCCAAAGGAATAATCGAGCCGCTGATTGTCCGTCCCGACGGCAGCGGAGAGTACGAAATCATTTCGGGTCACAGAAGATTTCACGCCTGTAAAAAGCTCGGCCTGAAAATGATCCCGTGCTATGTTTCTGAGATGAGCCGTGAAGACGCAATAGTGGTTCTTGTTGACAGCAATCTCTACCGTGACGGCCTTCTCCCGAGCGAAAAGGCATTTGCGTTCAGAATGAAAAATGATGCCCTTAAGCGCAGTGCCGGCAGACCTCCGATAAATTATCGTCACGATGGCGACAATTTGTCAGAAAGCAAAACGATTACCCAAATTGCCAACACCGTTAAGGACAGCGAGAGAACCATTCAGCGTTACATCCGTTTGACTTATCTCATCCCCGAACTGCTGAAAATGGTGGATGAAAAGAGAATGGCGATAACACCCGCGATTGAAATTTCATACATACCGCAGGAGTTTCAGAAGGAACTGCTTGTCACTATCGAAAGTGAACAGGCGGTTCCTTCTCTTTCACAGGCGCAGAGAATGAGGAAGCTCTCGGGTGAAGGGAAGCTCGACGCGGATATGATACTTGAAATCATGTGCGAGCGCAAGTCCAACCAGCACGAGGCACTGAAAGTTCCGCCGGAGATTCTCGGTAAATATTTCAGGGCCGACGCCACGCCGAAGTTTATGGCGGATGTCATTGATAAGGCGCTTGCCCTATATGCGGAAAACTAGCGGGTGAAGGCAAAGACCAGGAAAAAGAATTATTACGAAAGATGAGGTGATTTATATAGTTAAGGAATCTTATTACGATAATCTCAGGATGATTGATGATCTTACCGATAAGGTTATGCTTACCAAAACAGATGTAGCCAATCTGCTGAAGATATCAAGACCCACCGTTCATAAGATTTACGGAGACCTTTTCAAAGACGGCTTTATCAGCAAAGCCAGTCTTGCGAGAGCTCTCACGAAATAAATAACCATAATCCTCTCTGCTCGCACAATTGCAGGCAGAGAGGATTTCAATAAAATTAAAGCCAAAGGAGGCACGATTAAATGGATAAACATATTATAATAGAAGGCCGGAACGGTCAGAAAATCAGAAAGCACATCCGATACGAAAGTGAAGAAGAGTTCAACAAAAAAGTAGCAGCAATCAAGGGCGAATACACCAAGGTTCCGAAGCTGAAAGATGTAATTGACGAATGGCAGGACAGCCATGATAAGGAAATCAATTACAACACCCAGCAGTGCTACATTGCCCCAATCAAAAACATCAAGGAATATTTCGGAAACAGGAAGCTTGATGAGATACAGGCGATTGATGTTGACAGATTCATCAGAACACTGTATCAGGAATACAAATGGGCTAAGCAGACGCTTAAACTCAGATTGATAGTTCTTAATCAGGTTTACGATTACGCAATGGTTTGCGGTTATGTGAATTACAATCCGTGTACAGCGGTAAAGGTTCCCGCAAAAGCAGGAAAAAAGAAAAGAGATCTTCCGCCGAATGATGAGGTGGAAATAATCAAGGAATCCGTCAATGACGAATTCGGTCTGTTTCCGTTTCTGCTCCTTTATACCGGATGCAGAAGGAATGAAGCGCTGGCCCTGAGATATGAAGATATCAACTGGGAAGATAAGATTATTACAATCAACAAAACAGTAATCTTTGTGGACGGAAAACCGACAATTCAGGATCACACTAAAACTGATGCGGGCAACAGAACAGTTCCCTTGCTGCCGCCTCTGGAAAATGTATTACCCAAAAAGAAAAAGGGAATAATATTTGAATTCGAAGGCGGTTACTACACAAGAAGCAAGTTTGATAAGTCCTGGAACAGATTCAGAAAAGAACACGGAGTTAAGCTTTGCGCGCATCAGCTCAGGCACGCATACGCTACAATTCTCTATGAAGCTGGAGTTCAGTTCAAAGACGCTCAGCTTCTCATGGGGCATAATTCATCGGAGGTTACTCAGGAAATATACACTCATATTTCC
>JAFWRV010000389.1 GCA_017519685.1 Clostridia bacterium | reverse complement strand
TGCTTTCCGAGGGGCAAAGCCCGAAGGGCGGGTGTGGCGATTATACAATCGCCGACAGAGTCGGCAACCGCAATTATTCATTATTCATTAAGTCATTATTCATTACAAAAAGGTTTACCTATGTCCTAAACCCTGTAAATCAGATTGACAATGGAATTGATAACAGGATAAAGCGAGAAGAAAAGCATCTGATACACCGATGTGAAAAAGGCGGTCATCGCCGTTGATTCATACCATTTTTCTATGCCGGTCGCGTTTATGTCGTCAGTCAGTTTCGCTTTGTTTTCCTCATATTTCGCAGAGTCGGAAAACTCAGACGCCCTGTTTTTCATCTTCCAGTATCTCCAGCTCAGAGCGGAATTGCGCACATTGATTTTCGCCTCCGCTTCCGCCGCCTCCTCCGCTTTTTCCCATAAACTGTCGCATTCCGCAATCTGCTTTGACGAAAGTGAAAGAGTCGAGGTCATCGGCTGATATATTCCGAGGTGCTTCTTCGGGGCGTTTTCTGTTATGATATCGAGAAATTCTCCCACATATTCCCCGCCCGCGCCGTAGTAGGCGGCGAGAAAAGCGTCGCGGTCCGCCTTCAGGTCACGGTAGGGATTCTGATAAAGCTTTGAGATGAGATATGCCCTGAGTTCTCCGAACTCGGTGTCGCAGGTGTTCATGGTATAATTGCCTTCCTCATAAACACCCTTCACATTATGCTCGTAAAAAATCTGCATATTCTTCTGAAGGGTTCCGAAATCGGGAAAGATGCCGGTGAAATTGCTGTAATTGGTGCAGTAATCCCAGATGTAAAGGCGCTTACAGATTTCGGACCAGCCCTGAAGGTCTTTCATAAACGAAACATTCGTCTTGCACGACGGATCGTCAAGCGTATGTGAGAAACAGCACTCTATCGAGCAGAGCCGCACGCAGACATTGTCCTCGGGCGCTATTCCGTGAGGAACGGCGCGGGTATAACGGTAAGCGAATGTGTCAAGAACAACATTGTCATAACCCGCTTCTTTGACTTTTCTCGCGATCGCGTTGACAAACTCAAGCATCGTTCCCGCGTGAGAACCGTATTTTTTATCAATCGCCCTGCATTTCGCGCAGCGGCAGAAAAAGATATTGTCATTCTGAGTCAGCGAAACAATCTGAAGGTCGGCTTCG
Source organism: Clostridia bacterium (assembly GCA_017519685.1). Classification (GTDB taxonomy): domain Bacteria; phylum Bacillota; class Clostridia; order Oscillospirales; family Acutalibacteraceae; genus CAG-177. The sequence goes on along the minus strand of JAFWRV010000389.1, from coordinate 18,660 downwards.
GGATTATGCTTTTTGCGAAGCAGTTCAAATACTTCCTCAGTCACAATTTCAAGCACATCGGGATTTGAAAGGCAAAGCTGATTTGCCTTTCTCCGCCCCATATTCAGGGAGAAATACTCGGGATGGCTTTCAAAATATTTATCCTTTGAGCAGAATTGATTTGTAAGGGTATGGCCGAAGCCGGAAATATAGCTGACCGTACCGCCGTATTCAGCCGGAATCTTTCTGTACTGGGAACCGTTAAGCCCGTTAAACAGCGAATATTCCGTATTCTTCGGGCTCAGCCAGTCGGTATCGGTATATTCAAAATAAGGAGCGTAGCTGTAATCGGTATCGGACGGAATGCGGATTTCATCAAGCGAATAAACCGTTATTTCAGACGTGAAGCAGTTTATCCCGCAGAATTTCTCAAGGAAGGCATAGACTCCCCTGACAGTCTGACTCAAAGACGAGCCGGTGATGAAAACGGAATTTCCCTTTGCGGCGATATTAAAACCGTTTGGTATTTTTCCGCCGTCTGTCTGAAGAATTACCGCTTTTTCCGGGTCCGTATCACCGGAAACGGAGAGTCTGTTTCCGGTCACTTTGCTTATATAGTCCGCGAGTTTCCCGGCTGCGGGCTGAAGCTCCGGCGATGAAAAGACAACACGGTAATCCGCGCCGATTATAATATCACTGCCCGCGAGTGTTCCCAAAGATAATGCAGAAATCATAATACATACACACAATACACTTGGCTGAAGCGTAACTTCACATCAATGCACCCCTTCTGAAATTTTTCTGATTGAAGCGCCCTGTTTAAAATCCGTGACCTCCGCCGCCTCCGTGGCCGCCTCCGCCGCCTCCGCCTCCGCCGGCGCGTCCTCCTCCCGAGGATCTCGTTGTGACCTTGTCGGTTATAAATTTAACCCTGACGGTCAGCGGAAGGTCGGTCTTTATTCCGTCAATGTCATGGCCTTCCTTGTCTTTAAGAAGTTTCGGCAGAGTTCTCTGCGCCAGAACAATGATAATGCATATCATCATCGCGAGTCCGAAGGAAATCATAAGATAGGTTACATACTTCATCGGCGTGAAAATCCTGCCGCCCTCAAGCAGAGAGGTTATCTGCCCGAAAGTTTTGCTCGCGCAGGCATAGTATTCGCCCCGCGAGGCAAGAGTATAGGTGTTGTCGGTGATTTCGTTTGCCCTCGCTTTATTGATTATCCTGTAAATGTCTCCGCCTGTATAGATATAGATATTGCGAAACTGCATATCTATTGCGAAAACCGTTCCCGAATCTCCGCCGAAATACCACGAATACATATTTTCCGCCATTGAAGCGGTGCTCTCATAGCTGTGAACCGATCTCGTCACCACAGCCGCGTTGCCGTAGGGCAGAACTCCCGACAACTCTTTTTCAAGCAGCTTTTCCTGCTCCGGTGAGAAAAGGTCCGCCATATCGTCAATCACAACCCGGTAAGGTTCTGCGGCGTAAGCAGTCACCGCGAACGCTGAGCAAAGCAGAGCGGTAGTCAGGATAAGAGCGGGTATAAGTCTTTTAATTCTCATCCTTCGACGCCCCCTCTCTTGAATAAAAACCGGGGGCGGCGTGTGTGCAGACTCTGTCAAACAGGGAAATAACCGTCAGACAGTTCGCTGTCACAAGCGCCTGCGTAATCAGCGACGCCGTAATATATATCCAGTCCTGAAAAGGTTTGATAATCATAAGCACGATACAGCCGATAATCACCGCCGCCGAAACAAAGGCGTTGACGCTGTATTTTGAAAAGCCGGAATACGCCCTGCCCTTACCCGTGAGATAAACGCAGGAAAACGCGGCGATTATCAGGGCAATCAGCGAAATGAGAACAGCGGCGTTTGCAATGATTCCGGTCGCGTGTATTATTTTGAAAGCGTAAATTGAGATAATTCCCGCGGTGAAGATCGTGCTTCCCGCAGCCGCCCTCGAGCCGAATTTCTCCTTTACCTTTTTCTTTGCCTTGCCTGTCAGGTCATCCTCCGGCGCTTTTTCAGCGGAAACGGCGTTTCTCTCCCTTTTGAAAACCCTGCCGACCGCGGCGCACAGCGCAATCAGTGAAAACGACTCCGTCAGAGCGCATACACCGGTAAGGGTGGAGGGTGTCATATAGCCGAAAACGAGTGAAAGCAAAACAAAAAGAACAACCGTAATCAGCGAAACGGCAATGAAGAATTTATGCCTGCTGACGGGCAGGTCCATCGCCATTTTACCGGTCTGGCCGTTGGCAACGGCGTAGGCGACTCTGCCGCCGGGCGCTTTATGAGTAAGGAACCAAACGGGATAAAGGTCTGCCCTCACGCCGCTTTTTTCAACGCGGGAAGCGAGAATTTCATCCTTGAACTCAAACTTCATTCCCTCATAATTGCACGCTTTTTCAATGCCGATTTTTATTTCGTCAACCGCTTCTTCAACCACTTCGGTATTGTAAATCTCAGGGTTGACGGTCGGAATATCGGCATAAAAATCGCCCAGATAACCCTCTCTGAAGGAAACGCTCTCGTCATGGGAATAAGGCGCTATCGCTTTGGCAAGACTGTCGTCAAACGCCTTTGAAGCGTCCCTGACGATGTCTTCGCTCGTGCCGCCGTCAGTCGTTACCTCATTTAAAAAAATCATGTGATGGTGACGGTTTCCCTCATCGTAATCCTTGCTTCCGTCAACAGTCACCGTGCCGGGTTTATAATTGACTTTATAATTATAATAGGGAATATACACTCCCCTGAATTCGTTCTCGCCGCCGACGGGCTTATAATCATCGGGCACAAACAGCTTTTTCTTCGTGTAATTGGCAAAGTTTTTCTCAATATCCTCTTTTGTCTTTTTAAACGGGATTATTCTGTTGGTGTAAAATGATTTAAGTTTCGAGGGTATCATTGACTGATTGCCGCAGTAAGGGCAGAATGCCGTCGCCTGTTCATCGGGCGCCTTCAGCTGCGCCCCGCAGGATTTGCAGATATATACGGGAGTTTCGAATATATGCTCCTCGGCGTTGATATCCGTTTTGTAATCCGAAACGGATATCCTGCTGCCGCAGGACCTGCATTTAAGCATCTGAAGCTTTATATCAAAATACATTCCCGCGCCGCATTTCGGACACTTTATCATAGAACATAAAACCCCCTTTCCGAATCTATAATAACATTTTATTTGACCTTATTCAAGATACCGTAAATTTTTTATGAGTTTTTAAGAGATACGAAAAACCTCCCGCTGTCATCAGACAACGGGAGGGTGAGATTAATGGATAATTATTATAATCATTATTGAATTTTCACGATTGCCAATCGGAATAATAAACCGGATATATCTTATTTATATTCATTTAATCTTCCGCATTAAAGGTTTTATCTAACACTTTAGCCATCCTTGTAATCAAAGGCACTACCAAAGCATTTCCCATACAAAAATACCTCATTCTTTCCGGCATTCCGGTGTTAGTCCAATTGTCTGGAAATCCATTTAACCGCTCACATTCAACAGGCGTTAAAACTCTTAATTTTCCTGTTTCAAAATCAGTAACCACATGTGTTGCTCTTCCAAGTTCGGACTCAGATGTAAGAATTGTTCTTGATGGTTTGTTAAGCGAATCGGGAAATTGAACTTTACCTTCTTTGAATATGTATGTTTTTCCGTTTGGATGCTTTCTTAACTCGTTCTTTGCTCCTTTTTCATATATCCATTTGTCCATATCTTTTTCTTTGAGATAATACTTGGAACTCACTCTTGTGTTTTCAAGAATATCTTTCAAAAGAATGGGATTTGTTTGAATAGGATATAGTTCGACAGAATAAATCCTGCCATTCATCATAACACCCGAGTTATATAAATGTACTTTTTGGTTTGCAGATAAATCAGTGATTTCAGCATACTTCAGTTCATCAATCCAATTATCAACAAACTGATTGCTATGACTTGCAACCGGAAACGCTTTAGCCAATACGCCATAATCTGTAAGGCATTTATGCATTTGTTTCAAGCCGTTAATACAAACTTGTTCGGCAAAATCACGATAATAACTTGTTGTTTTATGATAAGCAAAAATAAAAGTTCTTCTTCGCCTCTGCGCCTGTCCGTAATCAGCCGCATTAATGATTCTCCATTCAACAGCGTATCCGTTCTCATATAAACAACGAAGTATAATTGAAAAATCTCTGCCATTTTGCTTTGAAGGAGACCAAACCAAGCGGTCAACATTTTCAAGCAAAACATATTTTGGACTTTTGCTTTTTATGATGTCATTTATTTGCCACCATAAAACACCTTTTGGCCCTTCGATACCAAGCGAGCCTTTCTTCATAATGGAATAGTCTTGACAAGGAAAACCACCAACCAACAGATCGTGATCAGGTATTGTTCCTTTTACTTCTGCTATATCCTTGCAAATGTGATTTACATCATTGCCAAAATGAGAAATATAACAGTCAAAAGCATATTGCTTTTTCATTGATGGTTCCCATTGATTCGCCCAGATGGTTTTAAATTTACTTGATGCTTGTTCTAACCCGAGACGAAATCCGCCTACTCCGGCAAACAATTCAACTGTTTTAATCATTTCTTTTGTTCGTCATTAAAAATACTATCTAATTGTTTTGCCATTCTTGTAATCATGGGAACAACAAGAGCATTTCCCATACAGAAATATCTGAATTTTTCAGGCATTCCTGTATTAGTCCAGTTATCCTCAAACCCTTGAATTCTTTCTGTTTCAATTGGAGTTAATAAGCGATACTGTTTTGTTTGAGGATCTTCAATGACATGTGTGCTACGATTAACCGAAGACTCGGATGTTAGCATCGTTCTTGCCGGCATATCAAGGCTATCCGGAAATGCAATCGGACCCTCGCTGAAATAATATTGATGTCCGGCTTTTGATGTTCTTAAAATCTTTTTTGCTCCTTTGAGATACTTCCATTTTTCAAGGTTATCTCCAAGGTAGTATTTCTCATCTACATCCTTTTCAATAATCTCTCTTAAGATAATCGGTTTTTCTGTTATAGGTTTTGTTTCGGCTGTATAGATGATACCATTTCTCATGCAACCGGAGTTTTCAAATTGAAACGCAAATTTCTCCGATATGTATGCTATATCTGAATAATCAATTGTTGTAGAACTAATCTTTATTTCTTGCTCAACAGGAAATGCTTTTGCTAATAAACCGGATGATTTTAGAATTTCATCAATTGATAAACAATTCTGAGCAACGCCATATTTAGTGGTGTTTTTATATGCAAATATAAAAACTCTTCTTCGTCTTTGCCCTGCACCATAATCAGCGGCATTGACTACTCTCCACTCAACAGAGTAGTTGAATTGAGCAAGGCACGCAAGAATTACTCCAAAATCTCTTCCTCTTTGAGATGCCGGAGATTTCAAAAGGCGATCAACATTTTCAAGCAAAACGAATGGTGTTTTTTTGGTTTCAATAGTATCTCTTATCTGCCACCAAAGAACGCCTTTTTTACCCTCAATACCTTGGCTGCCTGATAAAGATCTTGCAACAGAATAGTCCTGACAGGGAAATCCACCTACTAAAAGATTGTGGTCGGGTATTAGTGATTTGTCGACTTCACCAATATCAATTCCGGTTCTTTCATCAATATCTCCCCAATGGGCAACATAGCAGTCATGTGCCCATTGTTTTGTTTTTCCGGGTTCCCATTGAGAAAACCAAACTGTTTTCCAATCAGGATTTTCTCTTTCAAAACCGAGTCGAAAACCTCCAACACCGGCAAAGAGTTCGCAAATTGTTTTTTCCATGTAACTTATCCCCTTGGAAAATTAATCCAATAGATTTTTGTCAAGTTGCTTTTCAATATAATCGTTGTTAATCCAAAAGCTGTAATGAGGCATCCATGTACCATCGGGGAGCTGATTGGCATCAGATTCATTTCCATCACCAATTACAGTTCCGTCTGTAAACTTAAAGTATCTTTTTTGCGCATGAGGTCTTACATGTATTATTTCATTATCGGCTTTTTTGGGCAGATTGTTTTTAACCACAACACCGTTTGCCGTCTCAACAATTTCAAACTTGATTCCTGCTTTTATTGTATTAACAACGGAATCCCATCCGGCTTTTACTGTACTGTCTAATTTTTCTAAAGGCATATTCCAAAGTTGAGCACCTTTAAGAACATAATTGTTTCCGCTTCTCTTAAACACTACAAATAAGAAACGGGTCTCTTCAAAGTAATTATGTAAGTTTGAATTCTCCCACTCTTCTTCAATTAATTCCTTATACTTAAAAGGTGGGAAAGACATGCTTTCTCGCATTTTTCCGTTTTCTTCAATGCGAATTACTTTAACTGTTAAATTTGCTTTTCTAAACTCTTCTGCTCTGTTTGATTTTATTCCAAGCATTCTATACGCAAGATCAGTCCATTGCGCTTTGTTATTATTATATTCTCTATCAAATTTTGAACATAATTCTTTATCAGTCAATCCGGCATAATGGTTAATCTTAGAAACAATAAAAGTAGCGAATGTTTTATCTTCAAGTTCTGATGCATCTTTTAATATAGGTTCATATTTCTCTTCTTGCTGATAAGTTATAACTCCTTGCATAACATAGTCATTTAGTACATATGTCATATATGAGTTTTTATAACAAAATGCTCTTTTCTTTGCAAGAGTGTGTGGTGGATAGAACTGTTTAACTTTACTTTTTTCTGCTGTTGACCCTTTTGTGCATGCTCCTAGATAAAAAGTATCTGCTTCCGAAAGAGTTTCTGCCTTGCCGCTCATTACTTTTTCTGCAATGTATTTGTAGTCGTTGGCAATAATTGCTTTATCTGTTTCTGAAGGAGTAAACAAAGTAACAAAATCAATTGGATATTGCAAATTGCTTTTTAATGTTTTATCTCTCAAATAATAGATTAATAAAATCAATTTGCATTTTTGCCATACATGGGATTCCTCGAGAGTAGGTTCGATTTCTCCGCTGTAATTTATCATTGAAAGGACGAGCCTTTCGCCGGCTTTTGCTGAACCGTTTTTGTTATACTCATACGGAGTGGCTTTTAATTCAACGCCTGCTTCATCAAAATCTGCTTTTGACTCGCTGTTAGCTTTATACTCAAAATAAACTTCTTCAAGAAGATTACCAAGCCCACCTTTTCTATTTGGATTACTATATTCAGATGCTTTCTCTTGAGATGGTTGGCACTTGCCAACAACACCATTTAGTACATCTTGAAATGTATGGCCAACAAGCAGTTTAGCGTACTGTTCAATACTTGCTGGACTGGATTTGTCATACGGTAAAGAACTCATTGAAAACACCCTCAATTCTTACTCAACCTACAAACAGATAATACTGGTCTATAATTAGATTTATTATAACACATGTGTGCGTGAATAATCAACGATTATATTATTTGTTATTATATATCATCCAATGTCCAATAATACGGATTTTTGCAAATACAAAACACCCCGCCGGATTTCTCCGGTGGGGTGCAGGTTTGTTTGCCTGTTATGAGATTGAATTACATCTCCGCGATTGCTGCCTGCGCTGCCGCAAGACGAGCGATGGGAACTCTGAAGGGTGAGCAGGAAACATAGTCAAGTCCGATCTTGTGGCAGAACGCAACAGATGTGGGATCGCCGCCGTGCTCGCCGCAGATACCGCAGTGGAGCTTGGGATTAACGGGCTTGCCGAGTTTGAGGCACATCTCCATGAGTTTGCCTACGCCTGTCTGATCGAGTTTCGCGAACGGATCGTTCTCGAAGATCTTGGCATCATAGTAAGCGCCGAGGAACTTGCCTGCGTCGTCACGGCTGAAGCCGAAGGTCATCTGGGTAAGATCGTTTGTGCCGAAGCAGAAGAAGTCTGCCTCTGTGGCAATCTCGTCGGCAGTAAGAGCTGCTCTCGGGATTTCAATCATTGTGCCTACTTCATATTCAAGGTTGACGCCTGCTGCCGCGATTTCCGCATCCGCAGTTTCAACAACTGTCTTCTTGACAAACTTGAGTTCCTTGACTTCGCATACAAGCGGAATCATGATTTCGGGCTTGACGTTCCAGTCGGGATGCGCCTTCTGAACGTTGATAGCCGCGCGGATAACTGCCTTTGTCTGCATAGCCGCGATTTCGGGATATGTAACGGCAAGACGGCATCCTCTGTGACCCATCATGGGGTTGAACTCGTGAAGAGAAGCGATGAGAGTCTTGATATCGTCAACGGATTTGCCCTGTGAATCTGCGAGCGCCTTGATGTCTGCTTCTTCGGTGGGAACGAACTCGTGAAGAGGAGGATCGAGGAATCTGATTGTAACGGGGCATCCTTCAAGAGCTTCATAAAGAGCTTCGAAGTCTCCCTGCTGATAGGGAAGAATCTTTGCGAGGGCAGCTTCTCTGCCTTCAACTGTATCTGCGCAGATCATCTCACGGAATGCCGCGATTCTGTCTGCTTCGAAGAACATGTGCTCAGTACGGCAGAGGCCGATGCCTTCAGCGCCGAGCTCACGGGCTTTCTTCGCGTCTCTCGGAGTATCGGCATTTGTGCGGACCTTGAGTTTTCTGTACTTGTCAGCCCATGCCATGATTCTGCCGAATTCACCCGCGATTGAAGCGTCAACAGTGGGGATGATTCCGTCATAGATGTTACCTGTGGAACCGTCAATTGAAATATAATCGCCTTCAACGAAGGTCTTGCCTGCGAGAACAAACTTCTTGTTTTCTTCGTCCATTGCTATTTCGGAGCATCCGGAAACGCAGCAGGTACCCATACCGCGGGCAACAACGGCTGCGTGAGAGGTCATACCGCCGCGTACGGTGAGTATGCCCTGGGCTGCCTTCATACCGGTGATGTCTTCGGGAGAAGTCTCAAGACGGACAAGAACAACCTTTTCGCCTCTTTCTTTCCATGCTTCCGCGTCGTCTGCTGTGAAAACGATTTTACCGCATGCAGCGCCGGGAGAAGCGCCGAGTCCCTTGCCGATGGGAGTAGCCGCTTTGAGGGCTTTAGCGTCAAACTGAGGATGAAGAAGTGTGTCGAGGTTTCTGGGATCGATCATTGCGACTGCCTTCTTCTCATCAATCATGCCTTCGTCAACGAGGTCGCAGGCAATCTTGAGAGCTGCCTGAGCGGTTCTCTTGCCGTTACGGCACTGAAGCATATAGAGTTTACCGTTTTCAACGGTGAATTCCATATCCTGCATATCTCTGTAATGATCTTCAAGAAGAGAGCAAACCTTTACGAATTCGGCGTATGCTTCGGGGAACTCTTCTTCCATCTGTGTAATCGGCATCGGAGTACGTACGCCGGCAACAACGTCTTCGCCCTGAGCGTTCTTGAGGAACTCACCCATAAGCTTCTTTTCGCCTGTCGCGGGGTCACGTGTGAAGGCAACGCCTGTGCCTGAATTGTTGTTGAGGTTGCCGAATACCATGGGCATAACGTTTACTGCTGTACCCCATGAATAGGGAATGTCGTTGTCGCGGCGGTAAACATTTGCTCTGGGGTTATCCCATGAACGGAATACGGCGCGGATTGCTTCGTAAAGCTGAACCTTGGGATCTGAGGGGAAGTCCTGACCGAGCTGGTTTTTATACTCGGCTTTGAACTGCTCCGCGAGCTCTTTGAGATCGGCGGCTGTAAGCTCAACGTCATAAGTGACGCCCTTCTTTGCCTTCATCGCGTCGATGAGCTGCTCGAAATATTTCTTACCGACTTCCATAACAACGTCGGAGAACATCTGGATGAATCTTCTGTAAGAGTCGTAAACGAATCTCTCGAATTCGGGAGTGGGGTTGCCTGCGATCATAGCGGCAACAACGTCATCATTAAGACCGAGGTTGAGGATGGTGTCCATCATACCGGGCATCGAAGCGCGGGCGCCCGAACGAACGGAAACAAGAAGAGGATTATTGAGATCGCCGAACTTTTTGCCGTTGGCTTCTTCCATAATCTCAACGTACTTCATGATTTCTTCCATGATTTCGTCGTTGATTTTTCTGCCGTCTTCATAATACTGGGTGCAGGCCTCGGTTGAAATTGTGAAACCGAAGGGTACGGGAAGGCCGATGTTGGTCATTTCGGCAAGGTTGGCACCTTTACCGCCGAGAAGATTTCTCATGCCGGCATTGCCTTCTTTGAATGAATAACAATACTTGTGGGACATAGTAGCGTCTACCTCCAATATAAATTTTTAGTATTAACCGCATATTATTATATCAAAGAAAAAATATATTGTAAATATACTATTTTTTTAAATTAAAGGTTTATTTTTTTATATCTTTTTGTCATTATAACGAAACACGGCCGAAATCCGCCTGTTTTTACCCTTCGCGCGGCGTGTTGAATACGTTGTCTGACAATAGCCGGGACCAAATTTTGTGCATTGTTCACTATTGAATAAAACTCTTCTCTATGATAAAATATAATGTACTAATACAATCCGGAGGGATTATTATGGCAAAATGTCCCAACTGCGGTTACAGTCTGAAATTAACCGACTGGCGTCCCGACTGCCCCAAATGCGGAATCAATCTGGTCTATTACGGTCTGGATGAACGCCTTCAGGAAGAAGCGGACAAGGCGGAGATCGAGCATGTCAGAGTCCAGAAAAAAATAGACCGTCTCAAAGCGTCGTTTGTCGGCTCGCCGTTCGCGATAATCAGGATTTTTCTTTCTCTGCTCCCGATAGGCGCTCTGATGCTGCCCCTGTGCAGTGTAACATACAGCGGACCTTTCATTGAGCAGACCACAAGCAAAATCAACGCGATTTCGCTTTACAATCTCGTTTCTTCTCTCGATTTTGATTCGCTGATTACGATGACGGGTTCAAAGCTTGTCGGCAAAGGATTTACCGGCTACGCTGTTTCTCTCATCTGTGTGCTTCTGAGCGCGGTTATGGTTCTGGTAAGTCTTTTCGCGCTGATCGCGGCAAACGGCCCCAAGGGAAAAATCAGAAACATCATAAACAACTGCGTTTCAATCGCACTTGCCGTTGTTTCGATTGTTTTCTTCCTGAGTTTCAGCAGCAATATTTCCTCTGTTTTTCCCGAGTTTTTCAGCGCGTCGCTCCAGTTCGGAATTTTCATTTATCTGCTCGCTCTCGCGCTTTTGCTCGGCATTAATATTTTGATTGCCGTTAAGAATATCCCTGTTAAATATAAGCAGTGCTACATCGGCGGCATTCCCTCCGAGGAATATGACGAAATGGTGGCAAACGGAGTTCCGCTCGAAGAAATCCACGCTAAAATGGATAAAATCCTCGCTGAGCGTGAAGCCGAAAGGGTTGCCGAAATTCAGCGCAAAGCGGCTGAAAAGAAAGCAAAAGAAGATGAGGAGCTCGCGAGAAAAGCAGGCAAAAAATAAAACACACAGACCGCTGTGTTCCTTTCGGATACAGCGGTCTTTATTTATTTCATTATATATTATACAAACAGCTCCGGATGATTCAGCACACTGTCTTCCGCGGTGATTTCGCGTATAACTTTACATGGCACACCCGCGGCAAATGAATTATCCGGAATATCTCTTGTCACAACACTTCCGGCTCCTATTACACAGCCGTTTCCGATTGTAACTCCCGGGCAGACCGTCACGCCTGCCCCGAGCCAGCAGTCATTTCCGATTTTAACCGGCTTTGCGTAGCAGAGCCGCTTTTCTTTTCCGTCGGAATCCGTCACCGCTTTTCTCTCGGCGGCAATCATCGGATGCACCGGCGTGACTATCGTCACATTCGGCCCGAAATTGCAGTCATCCCCTATTGTCACTTTAGCGTCATCCTGCACGGTAAAATTGAAATTGATGAAGGTGCGCTTCCCGATTTCGGTATGACAGCCGTAATGAAAGGTTACGGGTCCCTGTAGAAACGTGCCCTCTCCCTTCGCGCCGAGCAGTTCATTCAGAATTCTCTCGCGCTCATATGTTTCATCCTCATAAAGAGCGTTGAAATCAATATTAAGTTTATGCGCCTTGAGTTTCATGGCTTTCAGGCCCGGGTCCGCCGGGCTGAAAAGTTTGCCCGCAAAAATTTTATCTTCTTCCGTCATAATTACCTCATTTAAAAGCTTACCCGTGTGACTCCGAAGGAGACCACACGGGTAAATGACAGCTTTTTCAGTTTGTTGCTATACCTGTAAGCATTTTCTCCCAGAGATCAACTATCTTGAGTCTGAGCTGATAAACAAATGCTGTGTATTTTGATGCTGAGAATCTCTGCGCCGAGGGAGTTACCTTGTACTGGAAATCAACAAGGAATACATAGAGACCCGCCATGAATTTTGTTTTGAATTCGGCGTTGTTCAGACCTTTTGTTCTGAAAGATTCAAGAACTCTGGCTCCGCCGGCGTCGGTTACTATGTTGCCTTCTTCGTCTGTTTTCCATTCAAGATAATACTGGGGAAGATCTTTTCCGTCGCCGTAATCCTTTTCGGTTGCGCCGTAGATATCATCTGAATATCTCGCAAGATCGTAACTGCTGAGAACGTCATAATGAGCGCTGTCCTCCGCGATTGTGATGAAGCGGTAAATCTTCATTGTTGAGGGATCGGGAAGAAGCTCGCCGCAATGCATGCAGGTGCCCTGAAGAACACCGCCGTAAATACTGCTGAGTCTTGTGCAGCCGTTTGCCTTGCCGCATTTCGGGCAGTTGAACGCATAATAAGCTACAATGGAAACACCCTCAAACTCGGGAAGGTTTGTTGTGGAATCGCCTAATGTATAAGTGATGTTCGCTTCTTCATCGAAATAGGTCGGTAAATCTTTAAGCGTGTACATCTTTTTATTGATAATCTGATACATTGCGGGAGAATATCCGCCCCAGACGAATTCTCCGTTTTCGTAATCGGAAACCGCATTGATACGCTCATCCTTGGTATAATCATAAGCAGCTTCGTCGGCAAAAGCAGGAACACAAATTGCCATCACGATTACAAAAGATAAAATCAAAGAAATAATCTTTTTCATAATTCGCCAACTTTCTGTAAATTACTGTAATTAAGTTTTCTTTATATTGTAATATATCAATCTGTCAATGAAGGATATGCAGCCCGCCCGCTCAGGCGGGCTGCTCTGTGTTGCTTATTCAGCAGCAGGGGCTCCGACGGGGCAGGTGTCTGCGCAGTTTCCGCAGTCAATGCATGTTGCTGCATCGATAACGTACTTTCCGTCACCCTCTGAGATTGCCTCTACGGGGCATTCTGAAGCGCAAGCTCCGCAGGAGATGCACTCGTCACTGATTTTGTAAGCCATAGATCTTTCCTCCTGAAATATTGATATTTTGGATGGTAAGTTATGCTATCAAGCTCTTGATGAGAGTTACGATAGTGGGAATAAGGTCGGGGATAAACGCGGGACTGAGCTGAACCTTACCGATTGAGAACGCCTTGATATAGGTTGAATCCGCAGTTGCTCCGTCAGCAAGCTCCGCTGTTTCCTTGGTGCGTGTGAACATAAGGATAAATGAATTTTCAGGATCGGTGTTAAGCATGCCTTCGCCCTTCTGGCAGGGTCTTTCCTTTGACCAGTAATACCATTTTCCGTCTTTGCCTATCGCACTGTAAATTTCATTACTTGTGTTGTAGAAACGAACCAGGAAATCGGTATCGGGCTTCCAGATAACCTTGATGATTGTTGTGTTGTAAACACGGTAGTCATCAGACTCAAATCCTTCAAGCCACTGATCCTGAGCGGGAACGTCCGCGTAATTTACGTAAGGAGTTTCAACGTGATAAATCTTGAATCCCATATATTCGCAGTTACGGTAAGGTCTGCTGGGTTCATCGCCCTTCGCGTCGCTGTAAATGGGCTTGGTTTCGTCGTCAACGGGATCGCCGGTTTCGGGATCGACAACTTCTTCCATAACGGGCTCGCCGGTAAGCTGATTGATTATGACGTTGCCTTCCTCATCCTTCTTCTCCTGCATAAGAGGCTCGTATCCTTCGAGGGTCTTGTCGGGATTTGAAGTGGGATGGAAACCGATATCAAACGCGTTGACTATCGGCGCTTTCTCGCCTGAGTCGGGATCGTAGTCGGGCTGATAAATGATGTCTCCGTTGGATGCGGAATAACGTTTGTAACCGATATTCTCCTCAGTGTTGTTATTGCTGAAATCGGCAAATACATAACGCTGACCTGTTACATAAGTAATCTTGAGAATCATCGGACCGTCATGCGCGTTGACTTTGTTGGTAACGGTTCCGTCTTCAAGAGTGAACTGATTGGGATCCTGAGCTTCGCCCGAGGGGATGTTCGCGTTGATTATTTTCTGAAGATCGCTGTTTACGATAACATCATATGTAACTTCTTCGGAACCCTTGAATGACTTCTCTGTAAGGAAGTTCCATTCGCCGCCCTTGTCCTTATAAATGACCGTGAAGAGATACTGTGACTCTTCCCAGCTTGAATCAAGAACGATTGTCGGATAGCTGACGCTCTTGATGATTACGAGCTGACTCAGAGCGCTGAGTGTCGCGTCGTTAATCTCAAGGGAGCCGCCTTCGAGAAGGCTGACTTTCTGCTGGGTTTCGGGGTCTGTGAAGTAAACATCTGTAAGAACCACACCGGGTTTGCCCGCGGCGGCGCCGTTATCCTTGAGTGACTCAAGAGTGAACATCGGAGCGTCTGCCGAAACATCGTTGGCTCTGTAAAGTGAAAGGAATGTATCCTGATTGATTGTATCGCCGTATTTCGCTTCAATGATTGAAACGACTTTATTGGGCTCGCCGGAATAGTTTGTTTCAAAAGCAACTTTATAAACTTTCTCGGAAAGATCGACATAGAGATCGAATGTGTTGTACTTTCCTTCGGTCATGTCATAGATGTAAAAGCTCTTCTGAACATCGTCAAATTGGTAAACTTTTCCGTTGCCGTCTTTATAAACGGGGTTATATCTGTTTTCGTTGTAAACGGGAAGCTCCGCTGCCTGGATGTCATTGATAACGCCCTCTGCTCCTCCGCGGATGACAAAGGTGAAATCTTTGATATCGCCGTCACCGACGAATGTACCGTCGATGGTATTAACAAGCCATTTGAAGCTTTCTGTTCTGTAAGCAACCCACTTGTTGTCAACGTCAACAGAACCGTCTTCGGTATAGTTGGTTGTGTAGCGGTTGCAGGTTACGGAAGTCATAACCTCAAGATAAAGCTGAGTGGTTTCGCCGTAAACAACGTCGAAAGTCGAAGTGCCGTCATCGTTCCATCTTGAAAGAACGGTGAAAACTCCTTCATCGTCAAACGCGAGATCAAGGAAGGAAAGCTCGAATTCGCTTCCGATTGCCTCGATAACGTCTTCTTTAAGAGTGCTGCCGAGAGATCCGTCCGCTTCGGGCTCGATAACCATTGCCTTGATTTCATCAAAGTCGGCCTTGGTCATTGTCGCGCCTTTGGATCCTTCAAACTCTTTGTAAGCTTTCCAGCCGCCGTTTGCCATGTCGGGAATCATAATCGACATGTTTGAGCCCCACTTCGCCGTGAATGTAATCGGGCTTGTGGAGGTGAACTCAAATTTACCGGAACGGATTGTGCCGTCAAGCTGCCAGCCGCCGAAAATGAGACCGGCTTTTTTATCGGGAGCATATTGGCTTAAATCAATACCGTTTCCGATTTCGATTTCTTCGGTAATGACCTGCTGACCTTTGACGGTTCCTTCGCCCGCGTCAAAGGTTACGGTGACCTTCTGATCATTCTTTATTGCCTTGAATCTTTCGTTGTTTTTGCCCATTCTCGCTTTATGGAAATCAACTATTTCCGTGCCGAGAACATCATTTCCTTCGGCGTCCTTCGAAACTCTTACCCAGCCGTAAGCGTTTTCGGCCTCGGGAGGAGGCATAATATCGCCTTCGTCAAAAAGGAATGTTACGGGAGGCTTTCCGTCCGAACGGTCGTAGGATGCCTCTCTCATAATATCAAAATTAAGGATGCTGCCGATTTCCAGATTCGCGGGAATGGCATTCTTATTAGCTTCATTTGTTCCGCCGACATAAAGGAAAGGAACAGCTGACTCATCGGCGCCGCCGAAAACACTGTTTCCGAATGCTTCGGGAATGAAGAAAACACCGCCGGATGAAGCTGCGTCTGATTTTCTGAGGTCTTTTTTAACCTCCATATCGATATAGAACAAAGGAGCGTCTGACTTTGTCTCTCTGACATCTTCATTAAGAATATCGCTGACTATGAGGACGTTCCAGTTTGTTATTTCTTCCTTTGTGAATCCGCTGACGGTTTCTTCATTGATATTGAGGTTACCGGTATTTCTGTTTTTGATACCGCCGCCCTGCGCGACTTCACCGAGAGCGTCTTTATCCCAGTTCTTGAGTCTGAATAAAGTGCTGTCGTAAATTACATAATATCTGCCTGAATAAATGTCTTTGTCGCTCTTGATGTAGGCGTTGAATCTGACAGTTCTTCCGGGGACAAGAACGAAATCCGTCGGGGTATCGAACTGAGTTTCGATTTTGCCTGATTCATAAGCGTCCAGACCTGCGTACAGGAAATTCTCCGTGTACTTCTGCTGCAATTCCGCATAAGTCGGAACCGTGTTTGCTCCCGCAGCCTCTGCTCCTGTTTCACCGTCGGCAAACGCAAAAATCGAGCCGATGGAAAGAACACCCAGAAGCATTGAAATGCAAAGAACAATGCTGAGAACTTTTTTGGTGGTTTTCATTTGTTTTCCTCCTTTATGGATGTGTGTGAGCCGAGCCATCTCGACAAATTACGGAGCCATTATAATATAAATAAACTTATAAATCAAGAATTTTTAATAAATAAAACACTCTGCCGCAACTATTTGGGCAGAGTGCATAAATACCAATATTTAAATTCGTGCAACTTTACTCTCGCGTGCGGCCTGTCCGACCGCTTTCGCAACCGCAGAAGAAATTCTTTTGTCGAACGGAGCGGGCAGCACATAGTCCGCGTTCAGCTCTTCCGGGGAAACAAGTCCGGCAATGGCGTAGGCGGCGGCAAGCTTCATTTCCTCGTTGACATCGCTCGCTCTGACATCAAGCGCGCCTCTGAAAATACCGGGAAACGCCAGAACATTGTTCGCCTGATTCGGATAGTCGCTTCTGCCGGTGCAGATAACGGCGGCTCCGGCTTCTTTCGCGATATCGGGCATGATTTCCGGAACCGGATTTGCCATCGCCATTATTATCGGCTTTTCAGCCATGGACTTCACCAT
Organism: Clostridia bacterium; assembly: GCA_017519685.1. Lineage (GTDB taxonomy): Bacteria > Bacillota > Clostridia > Oscillospirales > Acutalibacteraceae > CAG-177. Next base: position 1,509 of record JAFWRV010000389.1, on the reverse strand, counting down.
CTCGGGTGTAACAAGCCCGGCGGCAGATACTCCGACGAATATGTCGGCGCCCTTCATCGCCTGTTCGAGCGTGCCTTCAATATTGTCGTTGTTTGTGAATGAAGCGATTTTGTCAACCGCGGGGGTGTTGCCTTCTTTTCTCGAAATGATGCCTTTGCGGTTGCAGACAAGGATATTCTTTGCTCCGCAGGCGTGGAGAAGCGCGGCAATCGCGGCTCCGGCGGCTCCGGCTCCGCTCATTGCGACGGTGCAGTCCTCAATCTTCTTGCCGACGACTTTGAGCGCGTTGATAACTCCGGCGAGCACGACAACCGCCGTTCCGTGCTGGTCATCGTGAAACACCGGTATATCGCAGATTTCCTTGAGTTTCTTTTCAACCTCAAAGCAGGCGGGAGCGGCGATATCCTCAAGATTGATGCCGCCGAACGAGCCCGAAATCAGATAAACCGTCCTGACAATTTCGTCAACATCCTTTGATCTGATGCATACCGGAATCGCGTCTATATCCGCGAATTCCTTGAAAAGCAGGCATTTTCCCTCCATGACCGGCATTCCGGCTTCGGGGCCTATATCGCCGAGACCGAGCACAGCGGTGCCGTTTGTGACAACCGCGACCGTGTTCCAGCGGCCGGTAAGCTCATAACTTTTATTAATATCCTTCTGAATTTCAAGACAGGGAGCCGCAACACCGGGAGTGTAAGCCAGAGAAAGCTCATCCCTGTTTGAAGCGTGAGTCTTTGTGCTGATACCTATTTTACCCTTCCACTCATAGTGAAGTTTCAGGGATTCTTTCATATAATCCACTTATTTTGCCCAACCTTTCGCGCGCTCTATCGCCTTTTTCCAGCCCGCGTAAAGCTCATTTCTCGTTTCTTCGGGCATCTGAGGCTCAAACACTCTTTCAACCTGACGGTTCTTCTCGATTTCTTCCTTGCTGCTCCAGACTCCTACGGCAAGTCCGGCAAGATACGCCGCGCCGAGGGCAGTGGTTTCAACCGTCTTGGGTCTGTTGACGTTGCAGCGGATAAGATCCGCCTGAATCTGAAGCATTATATCGCTGACACTCGCTCCGCCGTCAACACGAAGCTCCGTGAATTCAATTCCGGAGTCGGATTTCATTGATTCAAGAAGGTCGGTCATCTGATAAGTGATTGACTCGAGAACGCTTCTCGCGATATGAGCGCGGTTGACGCCTCTCGTAAGGCCGACGATGCATCCTCTCGCGTACATATCCCAGTAGGGAGCGCCGAGTCCGGTAAATGCGGGAACAAAGTAAATGCCGTTTGAATCGGGAACGCTCTCCGCAAGCTCGTCGCAGCGGCGGGCGGAGTCAATCATGTGAAGCTCGTCACGCAGCCATTTGATAACGGAACCCGCGTTGAAAGCGGAGCCCTCTATCGCGTACTCGACCTTGTTGCCTATTCCCCAGGCAACGCCGGTAAGCAGATTGTTCTTTGATTTTACACGGGTTTCGCCTGTGTTCATAAGAAGGAAACAGCCGGTGCCGTA
>JAFWRV010000388.1 GCA_017519685.1 Clostridia bacterium | reverse complement strand
GTTGTTGAGGGAGAAACTTATGACGAAACAATCATAGTTCCCGATGAGATGCCCGCGCAGACCGGTTATCATGTAATCGGTTACTCGATGACCAGGATTGCTCCCGAAGAGGTTGAAGAACTCTCCGACAGCATTTACTTCATCGACGCAGCTACCGGAAACACCACTCCCGAATTACCCGACTTTACAACAGCGACCAACCGCACATGGTACTATGTATGGGCAATCGATACCCATACCGTAACTTATAACGCAAACACCGGCGCGTTTGAAGATGATGAAACAATCAAAACAAAGGAGCTTGATTACGGCTCAATCATTCCCGCTTACGACACCGATCCCGTTAAATACGGTTATAATTTCGCGGGCTGGAATACTGAGGCGGACGGAAGCGGAACTTATGTAACTCTCTACAACCAGGGCTCGGCAGTTCCCACTCCCGTTACAGGCGACATTGAAGTGTTTGCTATCTACCGCAAGGGCGCTGTAACAGTCAACTATTATGTAACAATCGACGGCACAACCAAGCTCTATGATTCATACAATATGAATTACGGCGACACAGTTGAGCCCATCGAGTATATCAGCGATGAATATACAGTCACATGGTACACCGATCAGGCGATGACCGCTGAGCTTCCCGCCGCGGGATTTGAAATCACTTCCACCGACACAATCAATATTTACGGTGCGATAAGCGGCAAGTCCTACACAGCGACATTCACCCTCGGTCTGGGTGACGGCGAAGGAGCGGAATGGCCCGAAGGCACGACCGTTAATGCTGATAACGCCGTTGAAAAGACCTTCGTTTATGAAGAAAACATAGTCGCTCCCGTTCCCACATGGGAAGGCCACAGATTCCTCGGTTATTCACCGGATGTCGGCACAATGCCCGCCGCCGATGTGACATTTGAGGCGCTGTGGACTGAAAACGAATATGTTATCCACTATATTACCGACGGCACAGAGTATGAAGTAATTCCCGTATATCTTAACGGAGAGCTTGATACTCCCGAAGATCCCGAAAAGACCGGCTACACATTTGCTGAGTGGAAGTACTATACCGACAGCGCTCTTCAAACAGCGTTCACCGGCACCGCAATGCCCGCGCGTGACCTTTACGCTGATGCAGTCTGGGATATCAACACTTATGAAATAACCTACGTTGCAGGCGAAGGCGCCGAGCTCGGAGCGGACACAGAAACTCCCAAGGCATTCGACTATAACGCAACCATCACCGTTCCCGAAAACAATCCCACAAAACCGGGATACGCTTTCACAGGATGGAGATATACGGATGCCGATAACAATGTTTACACAGGCACGACAATGCCCGCGTACAACCTCACCGCGACAGCAAAATGGGGCGTACTCTTCACCACATATAATTATTACATCACAACAGACGGCGGAGACAGACTCGTTGAAACCGCGTCCGTACCTTACGGTTCAACATACGTCATAAGCTCTTACAGCGATGACACAGTTTCAGTCACTCAGTGGATCGCGACCGTCAACGGTGAAACCGTAATATACAATACCGGAGACGAGATTACAGTCGGCACAACGGGCAACATTGTCCTTACCGGTGTTAATGATACCGCCGAATATACCGCGACATTCACTCTCGGTACCGGAGCAAGCGCAGGAGCCGAGTGGGCGGAAGGAACGGTTACAACCGACGCAGGTACAGTTGAGCAGACCTATGTTGCCGGAGCGAAGATCAACGCGCCCGTTCCCACATGGACCGGACATCAGTTTGTCGGCTACGCTCCCGAAGCAGAGTCAATGCCCGCTGCCGATACAACATACGAAGCAGTCTGGGTAACAGATGAGCTTACCGTAACCTATATGGTTGACGGCGCAGAATACGAAAAATCAGTTGTGTCTGTCGGCGACGCTCTCTCAGCAGAGCTTCCCGAAGATCCCGAGAAGGAAGGCCACGAGTTTGTCGGCTGGGATTACTATGACGCTGATGATAATGAATACAGCGGCGCTCTGATGCCCAACTACAATCTTATCGCAATAGCGCAGTTCGATGTTCTCAAGTATACTCTTACATGGGCTTACACAGTTCCCGGTGAAACCGAAGAAACAAAGGTAGTCTATGACGGAGCCGATGGACACAAGGATCAGGTTTACTACGGCACAGTACTTGAAGAAGTCGAGAAACCCGTTGTTGACGAAGTTGAGGGCTATGTCTTCACATGGGATGCGTTCGATGAAACAATGCCCGCTGAAGATTATACAATTCACGGCACATTCACCATCCAGCAGTATACTCTTACATGGACTTACACAGTTCCCGGCGCTGATGAGGCAACCGTTAAGTCGGATGATATTGATTACGCAACGGCGATTACCGGTTACAAGCCCGATGTCACTCCGGTTGAGGGTTATGAATTCAACTGGTATGAGGATGCGGAAGGCACCACAGAGTATGACTTTGAAACAAACGGCACAATGCCCGCGCAGGCGCTGACGGTTTACGGCGTATTCAAGATTAAGTCTCATAACCTTATCTGGAGTTATGTCGATCCCGCGACAAACGAGACGGTTGAAACCGCTCCCGAAAGCGTAGAATACGGAACCGAGCTCGCGCCTCTCGCTCCCGAAGTAACCATTACGGGTTATGACTTCACCTGGAACTACAACGGAGTCACAACAATGCCCGATGACGACCTCACGATTTACGGTACCACCAATAAGCAGAGCTTCACGGTAACATATGTCAAGGGCGACGGCGTCTGGAGCGACGATGACACCGAAAACAAGGAATTCACCGTAATCTTTGAAGCGGATGAAGTTCCCGTTCCGGTTGAAGAACTGAGCAGAGAATACTATACCTTCGGCGGCTGGATTAACGAAGCCGACGAAAACAAGGCGCCCACTGATTATGCAACAATGCCCGCCAAGAATCTTACATTCACCGCTGTATGGAACAGAATCGAAGTCAAACTTGTTCCCAACGGATCAAGCAGCACAGCGATGATTGAAAGAGACGGAGTAGTTGAAACATACAATGAATTCGGCGCAGGCGACGCAACTCCTTACGGTGTGACCTCAATCATTGAGCCCACCGCGACAAGAACAGAAACCGAAGATTTCAGCAGATGGTTTGTTTACGGTCTTTCAGAAGGCCTTACAGAAGAACAGCTCAGAGCTGCAGTAACAGTCCAGGGTGACGGTGAATTCACCGTAGCTCCGATTACTACCGGCTCTATCGGAACAGGCGCTGTTATCACGGTTACCGACCGCGTAACAGGTAAAGTTGTTGAGCAGTTCTATGTAGTCATCTTCGGCGATGTTGACGGTGACTCGGTAGCGAGATCCGCTGACACCGGAGAAGTCAGAGATGAAATAGCAGACAGCACCTGGGCAGGAGAAGGATTGTACTGCAAGGTTAAAGCGGCTGATCTTGACGGCAGCGGCAATATTACCGGCAACGACGTATCAAGACTCAAGTCCGCGGTCCGCAATGTCAAGGAAATCGACCAGATTACAGGTCTTGCGAAGTAACATCTCATTTCCCGCAAATAATTTCAGGGGACAGTGAAAACTGTCCCCAAGGGCGGATGTCCGCAATACAGTAATGCCTCAAAAAGCGGACTTTGGCATCTTGTGCAGGCATTCCTTCTCGGAATACAGCCAAGTATTCCTCGTCGTCATAACCTGCAAATATGCTCAAATTCCATCTTTTTGAGGTGCGAAGCAGTTTTCTCGTGAAAAATAAGCCGCAGAGCAAGGAAGAGTTGCGAAATCATACTTTGTGTATGATAAGCAAATCTGACAAAGTTCTGCGGCTTCAGTTTTCCGCGAAAACCGATACTGTATTGCGGCCATCCGCCCCAATTTCTGTTGTATTTGCCGTTTCAGTATGATATAATCATTCAAAGAACACAGGCGGGTGGTTAAATGACCGTTATTTCACATAAATACCTTCTTTGCGGCTCCGCGATAAAAGCGGTAATCCGCACCTCAAAAAGCGGCTTTGAAGCGAAACTCAAGGCAGGGGAAACGGTATTTGATGACAGTTTCAATATCTGTGAACCCTATGACAGAAAAACGCATATTTTTTTCATCCCGGCGGATATGCTCAGCGGCGGCGAAGTTCTGACCTTATCGCTTAAAAGGCATAAAAGACTGCCGTTTATCTCCCGCCGTTCATTTGAATTCAGCCCGGTTTTTGAGGATGAAAACGAGCTTATAAAGGAATATGACAGCGGCATTTCAATAAAGAAAGAGGAGACGGAAACCGTTGCCGACGGAGTGATTTATACCCGTCTTTCCTGTGAGGATAAAAAATCCGCCCCCGTGATTGCCTTCAGATTTGAGATTGATACCCGTAAGGCAACGCTTTATACGGGCACGCCGGGCGACGGATATAAAAGCGTAAATGTCAAAGCGAAGGTTCCCGAGATGATTCAGTCCGCAGTCGCAAACGGCGTAAACGCGGTCGCGGCGGTCAACGCGGATTTCTTTGACATGTTCGGTGACTGCCATCCGTCGGGGCTCTGTGTGAAAAACGGAAAAGTTATCGCCAATGAAAAAACCGACAGACCGTTTATAGGAATTACCGCGGACGGCACGCCTGTAATAACGGATTTAAATGAAAGCAGCGATATTGTCCCCAAACTTTATCAGGCGGTCGGCGGTCTTGAAATGATTCTTAAAGACGGTGAATTAAATGACTGGGGCCCTCTGGAGCCGTTTTCCTATGTAAGGCATCCGAGAACAGCGGCGGGGGTTACAAAGGACGGAAGAGTCATCCTGCTTGTTGTGGACGGCAGAATTCCCGAATACTCAAACGGTGCCACTCTTGTTGACCTCGCGAAGCTTATGCAGAGCTTCGGAGCGGACAGGGCAATCAATCTTGACGGCGGCGGCTCAAGCATCGTCTATACTAAAAACGGCGCTGAATTTGAGCTCAGGAATTATCCGGCTGATTTATTCCGCCCGAGGGCGAAACTCATCAGGAAGGAATTTGACGCTCTGCTTGTCACAAAACTTTAACGGAGGATTGTTATGAATAAAAAAGCGATTTTGGTTATTGTCGCGGTCGCGGTTATCATCGCGGCTGTTGTGACCGCCGTTGCGCTGAACCGCAAAAAAGACAGCGGCGCCGAAAATCCCGTTTCGGAAGCGACGGAAGAAATCAATCTTGAATATTTTGAGGTGACCGTATCAGGGGGCAGTGAAAACACCTATTACGACATCGTTCTCAAGGTGTCCACTCCCGAGGATATAATCGTCAGCAGCGAGAGGCGTGAAACAAACGGCTCTCCGACGCAGTCATCACGCAAAAAGTGTGAAATGCAGGTAGTGGAGGAAATCGAAAGAATCATTCAGGAAAACAAAATTACCGAATGGGGCAGTCTTAAAGACAAAGAGGAAATCGCTCTTGACGCTCCGACAACGGTTTACAGATTCGTTTGCGACGGCAGGGAATATGAGTTTAACAATTCTCAGCAGTTTCCCGATAACGGATATCTTGCTTTGCAGATGATATACAGTCTGATGGAGGCGCAGCTTTAACCGGTTAATGCGGACAGAGCGGACGACAAATTTTAAAAAAATCTTGACATAAGACCGCCGTTATGATATTATACATTAGCAATTTGAGGAGAGATACCGAAGTGGTCATAACGGAACGGTCTTGAAAACCGTCGTACTCTTACGGGTACCGTGGGT
>JAFWRV010000387.1 GCA_017519685.1 Clostridia bacterium | reverse complement strand
ATTCCCGAGTACTATTATTAATCAATAAAAATTTCCGGGCAGGATTTGTTCCTGCCCGGTTTTTCTATGTCATATCAAAGCTATAAGAAAAATAATCAGTTTGACAATCAGCGCTATAATGCACGCAAGTATTGCGAGAATGAGAAGTACAAGCAGAATTATTATCAGCAGCACAAGAGGGCCTTTTTTGCTCGGCTTGACCGGATTGTCAAACTGCTTTTTCTCAAACATTTCAGGCGGAGCGGGGTTGTTTTCATCAAACAGCGGATAGAGCGGAAGAGTACAGTCCGCGTCACAGTAACCGCTGTTATAAAGAAGCGGCTCAACCAGCGAGCGCACACTTTCGGCGCCTTTCAGGAATTTCCCTATCGGCATGTGAATAGTGTTCAGGAACGAGTCGATAATGTTGAGAAAACCGCAGGTCAGTTTGTATTCTCTTGTATCGGGAGTATAGGGAGAGTCTCCGCAGTAAAGATTCTGAACAAGCTCCAGAACAAACGGCACAACTTTTTTATCCTTAATGTCCTCAATATCCTGCTTTTTAAGTCCGCTTTCTTTTTTGCATAACCGCCAAATCTTTTTGAATGTCAGCTTATACAGGAATTTTCCGAAGGGTTTGAGTATGGGCTTGAGCTTTTTTGACATTGACGGTCTGAGCGAAAAAGCCGTTGCCATTTCCTGAAAACGGTCATAGTCATAAGCCATTGAATGTATGACTTCTCCTATCATGCCGAAGAAAAAGTCCTTCATATACTCATCAAATGGTTTTCCGCCTGTATCAAGACCGGGAACATCTTTTATAATTATTGTCTCAACATCAACCTTTGAGTTCTTCGGGTCCAGAATAATATTTCTCATTGTCGGCGGGCAGCCGATCATGGCTCCGCAGGCGATGTCATAAAAACGGTTGCCCTTAGGTGTCGTGATGTAGTTTACATCGTGAACATGGGTATGACCGCTTAGCATCACATTAAGACCGGAGTCGGCAAAAATCTCACGCGTTTTTTCGTGATTTTTCTGCATATCTCCTTTGCCGATAATTGAGTAAAAAGGCGAGGGAGAAACCATCGGATGATGCGTCATCGCGATAACGAACTGGTCGTTTTTCTTTGCGTCCTCAAGCTGTTCCTCTATCCATTTCATACAGTCGTCGCTGTATCCGGAGCCGCCTTCACCGTTGCTCTTGCCGTTTGTGTCATCATTCAGGGCAAACAGGCGGTAACCGGGCGCGAGCTGAACGACATAACTCATTGATTCCGGGTGAGCGGAAATCGCTTCCGACGGACCGAAATCATGATACATTTCCCAGAGTTCATGTCTGTCTTCAACCGCGGGAACGTCAATGACATTGTCTCCGTCATAACCCGGCGCAACGCCTCCGCCTCTGTAATCGTGGGTAGCGGTTATAACATAAACACGTTTGCCTCTTGCCTTGAGATCATAGAGCATTTTAATGAATTCCTCGTGCGATGCTCTCTCGCCGTCACGTGTTGTGTCGCCTGACAGCACAATGATGTCGGTGGATTTATCGGCGCAGAGGATATCAAAGCCCGCCTTAATGACAAGGTCGGAATCCTTGATAACCTTCTGACTTTTTGATTCCGCGTTTCTGTACGCTTTGCCTTCAGTGCCGACGGTTCGTGAATAATAGTGCAGGTCGGTTATAAATTGAATTTTAAGCGGTTCGTTTCCCGAGCCCGGTATTTTAACGGACATTGTATCACTCCTTAGCTTGTGTATGAATATAATTTATCATATTCCGAGTTAAAATACAACTGCGGATACATTATATTTTATTTCCGACAGTATATCCGTCATATACGGCGGCAGGTATAATGCCTCCTCCGTTTGAATCGCCGATATTGTATATCTCGCCGATTTCGTCTTTGAGCGAATCGTAAAGCGAAGTATCGGGTTTGTCACCGATTGCGAGAATAACCGTATCGGCTTTAATTCTGCCTGATTTTCCGTCTTTATCCGTATAAATAACTTCATCTTCCGTGATTTTATCAACCCTGCATCCGGTCAGCAGTTTAACTCCGTATCCTTTCAGATGACCGAGGAGAATTGTCTGCGCGGTTTTTCCCGTGTTTCCCGCAACGCTGTCCAGCATTTCGATGACCGTAACTTTTTTGCCGCTTTTACCGAGAAGCTCCGCTGTTTCGCAGCCGATTGACCCTCCGCCGATAATAACGGCGTTTTTCCCGCAGGCGGCTCCTTTAAGAATATCGCGCGAGTTGACGGCTCTTTCCGCACCATCGATTTTAAGAACAGCCGGTTTTAATCCGGTGGCGCAGACAACGGCGTCGGGTTTCATATTGATTATATCTTCTTTTGTAACGCGCTTGCCGAGGTGTACTTTTACTCCGTGAAGCTCAAGCTGTCTTTCAAGATAGGGCTTGAGCAGACCGAGATGCTGTTTGAACGGCGGCTTGCAGGCGAGATTCATCTGACCTCCGATTTCGCCGGCCTCATCATATATATCGACTTTATGACCTCTGATTGCCGCTATTCTTGCCGCTTCGACACCCGCGACACCGGCTCCGATGACGACCACATTTTTAATCTTTTCGGCGGGTCTGATTTCATAATCGTTTTCGCCTCTTGCGAGCACCGCGTTACCGGAGCAGATTGCTTTTCCTCCGTGCTGAAGCTGATGGTCAATGCAGTGTCCGCAGCCGATACAGGGTCTTATTTCGTCTTCTCTGCCTTCGGCAATCAGATTGACGAGATCAGGCTGCACGAGTAAACCGTGACCGATAAATATAAAATCGCATTTTCCGCCGGCGAGCGCTTTTTCGGCTTCAACCGGATTTTGCGCGCGGCCGCCGCCGATATACGGGATTGTTTTCGGCTTTCCCGTTGTCAGCAATACTCCGGCTTTCATCACCTGACAAAGCGCGACCGCCATGCAGTCGGGATAAGCGGATTCCGGCTTTTCTCGTTTTCCTGCCTCGCTTGACCATTTTCCCGCAAGGACTTCGATGGCGTCAACACCTTCCTGCTGGAAACGCTTGCAGTAATAAATGCCGTCGGGAATGCTTATGCCGCCGTCTTTTCCCTGCTCCACAACCGAAAGCTTAATGATAATCGCGAAATCATCACCGCAAAGCTCACGGATTCTCCTGACGATATTCAGATGAAAACGCATTCTGTTTTCACGGCTTCCGCCGTATTCAT